>JBOHUP010000407.1:0-4520 GCA_050734615.1 Candidatus Dormibacteraceae bacterium
GCTTGATCTCGTGGACGAGCGTGAATCCGCCGTTGCCGTCCATCGCGATGACCCACACGGTCTGCTTGACGTCGTGGGTGCTGGTGAACTGGAAGGGACCGAGCGGGGTCTGGATGTTCACGGTCTCCATGGCGGCGCGCAGCTTGTCGCGGTCGCCTGCAATGTCGGTGAATGTGAGGTTGGCGCGCTTGGCGGCGTCCGCGATTATCTTGATCCCGGCGTAGCCCTGAGCGGCGAACTGGTCGGGGTCGGAGCTGTAGGCCGCACGGTAGGCCGAAACGAAGTCGGCGTTGGACGGGAACGTGTTGCCTATGTACCATGCGCTCGCGCTGCGCGCGCCCTGGCCCGCGCTGCCGGCCTGCTTGGACACCGTGGCGGTGTTGAACCCGTTGCCGCCGAGGAACTGGCCGTTCCAGTTGAGGCTGCGGGCCTCGGTCATGATCTTGGCCGGGATGCCACCCAGCGAGGTGATGAAGATGACGTCGGGCTTGAGCTGCACCGCCTGGGTGACGTAGGGAGACAGGTCGGCCGCGCCCTTCAAGAAACCGATGGTCTTCAGCAGCTGAATGTTGTACTTGGCGACCGTGTCCTGGACGATCTTTCCGCCATCGCTCGAGAACTTGTCGTCCGTCGCCACGAGCAGCACACCGGTGGTCGGATGCTTGTCCTGCGCGTAGGACTGGATGTTGTCGGGGATGGCGGTCTCCTCGCCGAGGCTGTCCCGAAAGACGTACTTGCATGGCGTCATGTCCGGGTAGTTGCAGTCGGGCACGATGTTGATGCCCGTTGTGCTGACGGCGAGGATCGGCGTCTTCAGGCTCTCGGCGAGCGGGTGCACCCCGACCGCCGAGTTGGACAGGGTCGGCCCAAGCAGGGCCAGGTCAAGGTCGGACTGGATCATCGTTTGCGCGACCTGCGCCGCCTGGGGCTTGAGCGACGCATCGTCTTTGACGGTCAGGTCGATGGTCGCTCCGTTGACCCCACCCGCGGCGTTGATCTGCTTGACGGCCAGGTTCATCCCGTTGGCGGTCTGGGGCCCGTAGACCCCGCCGGCCCCGGTGATGGATAGGATGGCGCCAAGCTTGATAACTTTGCCCGAGTAAGCGTTCGAGCCGGTGGTGCCGCCGCCGCCTCCTCCTGTCGACCCACAAGCCGCGACCAGCACGGTCGCCACCGCCATGCAAACAAGGCGCAAGCGCTTCATCTAATTCCTCCCCAAAGGTTCAACGAAGGTCCAGTAACCGTATCAAACCCCAGCCCGGGTCAGGCCATCAGCCGCTTCATGAGGCGCGGGACGTCCAGCTTCGGCTGCGGGTATCGCGGGTTCATCGCCTTCAGCGTCTCCACAAGGATGCGGGACACCGCCCAGTTTCGGTAGTCCTTGTCGTTCGCCGGGATCACGTACCACGGCGCCCACGGCGTCGAGCAGCGCGTGATGGCGATGCTGTACGCGCTCATGTAGTCGTCCCAGTACGCGCGCTCGTCGATATCGTGCTCGCTGAACTTCCAGCGCTTGTCGGGGCTCTTCAGCCGGTCCACGAAGCGCGCCCGCTGCTGTTCATAGGAGATGTCCAGGCAGAACTTCACGATCTTGGTGCCGCTCCGCGTCAGCTTCCTCTCGAATGAGTTGATCTGGCCGTAACGGCGCTCGATGACCGCAGGCTTGGCGAGGTTGTGGACGCGTGCGATGAGGACGTCCTCATAGTGGGATCGGTTGAAGATCCCGATCAAGCCGGGGTCGGGAAGACGCCGCCGGATGCGCCACAGGAAGCCGTGTCGCCGCTCCTCGGGAGTTGGCTGCTTGAACGCGGCGATCTCGGTGCCCTGGGGGTTCAGCTCGCCGATGACATGGGTGATGGTGCCGTCCTTGCCGCTGCCGTCCATGCCCTGCAGCACAATCAACAGAGATCGCTTCTTCTCCGCGTACAACCTCTCCTGCAGGTCGGACAGGAGCAGCTTGTGCCGGACGAGGTCTCGGATCGCTCGCTTGCGGCGTTTGAGGCCTGGGGTCGAGTCGGCATCGACGTCCGCCATCCTGAAACGGCCATCGCTGACCGCTGCACGCAAAAGATCCGTGAGCTGCTTCTTATTCGCCACCGACCGAGTTTAAGGCGTCGTCAGCCGAGCTCTATGGGCACGACCTCGAGCTTGATCAGCTGCTCGCCCCGCAGCACGGTGATCGTGAGCTTCGAGCCGATGCGGGCCTCGACCATCATCCGCTGCAAATCACCCGCCTTCGA
The DNA here is from genome assembly GCA_050734615.1 of Candidatus Dormibacteraceae bacterium. Taxonomy (GTDB): domain Bacteria; phylum Chloroflexota; class Dormibacteria; order Dormibacterales; family Dormibacteraceae; genus DASXBJ01. The sequence goes on from JBOHUP010000407.1 coordinate 2,241, forward strand.
CACGGCGGTCTCGCCGACCGCGACGATCAAGTCGCGCCCGTGGATCTTCGCGGCCTCGGCGGGGCTCCCGCTCACGACCTCCTGCACCTCGACGCCCTGATTGCGGCCCAGCCGCTGGGCCATGGAGGGAGGGAGTGGGTGGGTGCCGCCGGCGATGCCGAGGTAGGCGCGGCGGACACGCCCATTCCGCATCAACGCCGAAAGGATCGCCTGCGTGGTGCCGTTCATCGGCACGGCCAGGCCCAAGCCCATGCCGGCCACCGCGGTATTGACCCCGATGAGCCTCGCCTGCCAGTCGGCCAGCGCGCCCCCCGAGTTGCCCGGGTTGAGCGCGGCGTCCGTCTGGATGACGTCCTCGATGAAGCGGCGGCGCCCGTTGCCGTCCGCGGTCGCCAGTGAGCGGCCTAACCCGCTGACGACCCCGGACGTGACGGACCCAGAAAAGCCGAGCGGGTTGCCCAGCGCGACGACCAGCTGCCCGACACGCAGCTGGTCGGCGTTGCCGATCCGGACCGGCTCCAGCGTGGCGGCCCGGGCTCGGACCACGGCGAGGTCTGAGAGCGGGTCGGCGCCCACGGTGTCCACCTCGTACTCAGTGCCGTCCAGGAAGCTGGCGGTCGCGGAGCCGGCCTGCGCGACCACGTGGGCAGAGGTGACGATGAATCCGTCGGCGGTGATGACGACGCCAGACCCGGCCCCGCCCCGCCCAGAGCGGCCGACCCGCAGGCTGGCCACCGACGGGAGGACCCGTTCGGCGACTGAGCTGACGGTGGTGGAGTAGGCGTCGAGCGCCTCGCGCTCCGTGACAGCCTGCACCATGGTGTTACAAGATTACCAACTAACAGGCCGCCTAAACATCGAATCTCCCGGGGCCCTCCCGGGGCCCTCCCTCTCCCGGGCTCCCTCCCCCAGCCCGACCGACCGTACTCCGGCAGCCTAGGCCGGCCGATCAAACGGGCCAACCCTGCCCGTTAAGGTCGAAACCTCGGCCTGAGCCCCGCGTTGTTTCTGAAGATGGCATCGACCAAGCCGAAAACGCGGGCCGTCGACTGGATATCGGTTCAAGGCCATGCCGAGCGCAATCCGCTCACGTTCTCGCTGACCATCAAGCTCGGACCGCTGCCCGAGGGCTGGACCAAAGCAGGCCGATCGCGCGCATCGGCGAGTTGGGCGGGCCTGCTCGGCCTTGCCCTCGTCGCCCCCTCGGTGGCGTTGGGTGCGGCGGGCCTCCTCCAATCAGCCGGCTTCCACGCGGCCTATGACTGGTTCGCCGGCAATGCCGGAGCGATCATCGCCGCCACGGTGAGCCTTTTCATCGGGTTGCCCGTCGCATTTGCCATCAACATCTGGCCGATCACGCGCCTGGGCTTTCGCCGGCAGGCCGGCGAGCTCGAAGGCGTGCTCGCGCTGGAGGTAGCGCCATTTCAGCTGGCCGTGGTGCTCGTCGCGGTGCTTGTCGGCGGCCTCTTCGCTGGTCACCTGGCGGCGGATTCGTACGTGTGTCTCAACGGGGTGAGATCGGCCTGCTAGGCCCCGGCGCTTACGAATTCTTCACACCCAGCTAATGCCAGGCACCCCCACCCAGAGCTCCAATGATGGCGTGAGCCTCGTCCCCATCGAGAACAAGCTGGAATCGACGGGGCCGACTCCCGCCCCGCGCAGAGGCATCACGCGCCGCCAGGCCCTCGCCGCAGCAGTCGTCACCGGCGTCGGCGTCGGCACGGTCAGGCTGCTCGGCGGCTCGATGCAGAAGCTGGCGATCCCGGCCAGTACCACCACGACCGACTGGGTGTCGCCCCTCGGCTCCGAATCGGCGCGCGTCATGCAGCTCTTGCGGCGCGCGACGCTGGGCTATACCCCAACGCAGCTGGAGGCCGCGCTTTCCGACGGCTTCACCAGGACGGTCGACCGTTTGATCGAAACCAAGCCGGTCGAGCCCCCCGCGCTGGCAGCCGCGAGCACCCCAGGTGGCCGGTTCGCGGTCGGTCAGCTGCAGCAGTGGTGGATCGACCACATGCTCAGCACCACGACTCCTTTCGCGGAGCGAATGACCCTTTTTCTGCACGGTCATTTCACCAGTGACTACCGCAAAGCTGCAGACGACACCTTCATGTACTGGCAGAACCTGACGTGGCGGCGCATGGCGATGACCGACCTGCGCTCGATGCTGATGCAGGTGACCACGGATCCGGCGATGCTGCGGTATCTCGACCTGGCGACCTCAACCGGCCAGAACCCAAACGAGAACTATTCGCGCGAGCTCATGGAGCTCTTCACGAT
>JBOHUP010000408.1:0-7944 GCA_050734615.1 Candidatus Dormibacteraceae bacterium
CCGTCCAGTCCAGGACGACCTTGCCGCACTGTCCCGAATGCGCGACGGCGAAAGCCTCCTCGAACCGGTGGTACGGGAACCGGTGCGTGATCACCGGCGAAATGTCGAGGCCGCTCTGCGTGAACACCGACATCTGGTACCAGGTCTCGAACATCTGGCGCCCGTAAACCCCCTTCACGGTCAGCATCTTGAACACGACCTGCGTCCAGTCGACGGCGAATTCGTGGTCGGGAAGGCCGAGGATCGCGACACGGCCGCCGTGCGCCATGTTGGCGATCATGTCGCGCAGCGCGCTGGGCTGGCCCGACATCTCGAACCCGACGTCGAAGCCTTCCTTCATGCCGAGCTCCTCCTGCACCTGGGCGAGGGTCGTCTTCTTCGCGTCGACGGCTCGCGTCACGCCGACCTTGCGCGCCAGCTCCAGCCTGTAATCGCTGACGTCCGTGATGACCACGAAACGGGCGCCGTTATGCCGGGCCACCTGCGCGGCCATGATGCCGATCGGGCCCGCTCCCGTGATCAGCACGTCCTCGGCTACGACACGGAACTGCGTGGCCGTGTGGACAGCGTTGCCGAAGGGATCGAAGATCGACGCCACGTCGAGGTCGATCTTTGCGAGGTGCGGCCACAGGTTTACCGCGGGCATGACGATCAGCTCGGCAAAGGCGCCGTCTCGCTGCACGCCGATGCCGACTGTGTTGGCGCATAGCGCGCGGCGCCCGGCCATGCAGTTGCGACACTTCCCGCAGACGATGTGGCCTTCGGCGCCCACGATCTCGCCCGGAAAGACCGACGCGACACCATCGCCCAGCTCGACCACTTCGCCGACGAACTCATGCCCGATGACCAGCGGGGGACGGATCGCGTGCTGCGCCCACTCGTTCCAGCTTTCGATGTGCAGGTCGGTGCCGCAGATGCCGGTGCGAAGGACGCGGATCAGCACCTCGCCTGGGCCGGGGGTCGGGTTCGGAACTTCCTGCAGCCACAGCCCCGGGCCTGCTTTGGCTTTGACGAGAGCCTTCACTGCAGGGCAGGATACTGGGAGCGCCCAGGACGAAGGGCTACGGTCCTTCGACGACCAGGCTGGGCAGCTCGGACCAGCCCACCACCGACATGACACGGGCGATCTGCGGCGGCAGGCCGCGCAGGACCAGGCGCCGGCCGTCGCGGGCGTTCTCGGCGACGCGCACCAAGGCCCTGATGCCGCTGACGTCGGAGAACTCGAGCCGGCCCAGCTCGACCACCAGGTCGCCCTGCCGGGTGACATTCGAATCACCGTCCATTATTTCGCCGCCTCCGTTGACGCCCTGCATCTGGGAGGCGAGCCAGGCCGCAATGGCGTCGGAGTTGAAATGGTCGATCGACCCCGCGATGGAAAGCGTGCCGAAGGCATCGCGCGAGATGACGACCTGCTTGTCGACGAAAACCTGGGTCACTTCCATCCCCCCGGAACCCGAGTAACGACCGACCCTTTCGTTCACCCCGTCCCCGCCCGAGAGGGGAAGGCGGAAGCACCCGGCGACGAATCCTGTGCGGAGAGCTGCCTCGGCTCCCCGACATCGGTTCCCCCTCCCAAGCGGGCATCGCGGCCCTGGACCCAGCGATCGATCACGTTGACCCACTGCTCGATCATGTCCTTGAGCTCACGCTGGGCCGCCTCGCTGGAGAGCTGGCGACGCTGTGGTTCTTCTGCCATGTCCCCGGTCCCGGTTGATATCCTCAAGGCTCGGTACCTTGCTCAACTCGATCGTACTAGTTCCGCGAAAATTGTGCAATAGTTCGTTTGTGGTTCCATATGACTTCCATAGACATGGAGTTCTTGGGGGGCGTGGGGGCTCGATTTTGAGATTTGCAGATGAACACTAGGGACGATCAGGCCATCTACAGCATCGGGGCCGTCGCCGCCATGCTGGACGTACCCGCGACCACGCTTCGGGCGTGGGAGGAGCGATACGCGGTGATCTCGCCGCATCGAAGCGAAGGCTCGCAGCGCCTGTACTCGATGGCCCAGGTGGAGCAACTGCGTTTCATCAAGTCGCAGCTCGAAAAGGGCGCCAGCGCGGCCGACGCGCACCGGTTGCTGGCCCAGGAGCTGGCGGCCGGCACCACTCCGGCGGCCGGGAGCGAGGGGTCGGGCGATGGCCGGCCGCTGGTGCTCCAGGCCGAACGAGACCCTTATGCTGCGGACCTCACGGACTATTTCCTTCGCACAGAGGGCTACGACGTCGTGACCGCGCTGGACGCCACCCAGGCGCAGCTTCAGTTTCAGGAGCGCTCCCCTCAGGTCGTCCTGCTGGACCTCCTGATCTCGGGTGGCGCAGGCTTCCGGCTGCTGTCGGAGTTCGTGTCGAAAGGCACTGCGCACATCGTGGCGGTCAGCGCGATCGACAGCTCCGGAGAAGCGATGCGCTCCGGAGCCGCCGCCTTCATCCAGAAGCCGCTCGAGCCGCTGAGGCTGGTCTCCACCGTGCGCGACCTGCTCGGCACCAGTGCGCTGTCATGACCCGCGCGGCCGGCGCCCCGCTCGCCAAGCGCTCGTTGAACGATCGCCTCCCCACCGGCAGACCGCGCCTTGACGAGATCCTCAACGGCGGTCTGCTCAAGAACGCCATCAACCTGATCGTCGGCGTCCCGGGGAGCGGGAAGACGATCCTCAGCCAGCAGATCGTCTTCCACAACGCGAGCGCCGAGCGACCGGCTCTGTACCTGTCCACCATGTCCGAGCCCCTCGACAAGATTCTTCGTTTCGGCCAGAACCTGTCGTTCTTCGATCGCGAAGCGGTGTCCTCGGGTCGCGTCGTCTACGAGGACCTTGGGCAGGTCCTCGGCGAGGACGGTCTCGACAACGTCCTCATCGCCGTCGACAGGTATCTCAAGGAGCTGAGGCCGTCGATCGTGGTGATCGACAGCTTCAGGGCATTCCACGCGCTCGCGCCGGACGTGATTTCGTTCAGGCGGTTCCTGTACGGCCTCACGCGGCGCTTGACCGCTAGCGCGACGACGTCTCTTTGGAACGCACCGTACTCGCGTCAGCAGGCGCTGGACGAGGCGGAGTTTGCGGTCGCCGACGCCATCCTGTCCCTCGACATCAAGCAGGTGGCCGAGCGCGAGATACGGACGCTCCAGGTGCTGAAGCTGCGCGGCAGCGGGTTCCGATCGGGCGAGCACGCATATCGCATTTCGGCGCGCGGCTTCAGCGTCTTTCCGCGGCTGGCCGACCACCAGGACCATTCGGCGTACGAGCTGAGCGAGAAGCGGGTCGAAACCGGGATCGCGGCGCTCGACGAACTTCTCGGCGACGGGCGCTACCTGGCCGGTGCGTCGACCTTGGTCGCGGGGCCCTCGGGCATCGGCAAGACGCTTATGGGCCTGCACTTCCTTTTCCATGGGGCCGAGCACGGTGAGCCCGGAATCCTGGCCACGTTCCAGGAGAACCAGGTCCAGATCGACCGGATCGCCAAGAGCTTCGGCTGGTCGCTCCGCGACACTGGAGTCCACATCCTCAGCCGCAGCGTGGTCGACATGTACATCGACGAATGGGTCTACGAGCTGCTCGACCTGATGGAGACCACGGGCGCCAGGCGAATCGTGATCGACAGCCTTCCCGATGTGATGAGCACGGCTGCCGACCCAACACGTTTTCGCGAGTGGATGTTCTCGTTCTGCCAGCGTTGCACGCGCGCCGGGATCAGCCTCATGATGGTCGTCGAGGTGCCAGAGCTCTTCGAGCTGCGCAAGATCTCGGAGCACGGCCTGTCGCACCTGACGGACAACGTTGTTCTGCTGCAATACGTGCAGGAGGGGCCGGAGCTCGCGCGGGCGCTGACGATCCTCAAGACACGGGCGATGCATCACCGTCCGGTGGTCCATCGATTCGAGATCACCGATCAAGGCTTTGTGCTCGGAGACGCCTTAACCTTTAGTCGCTGAGACGCATTCCGGGCAGACGCCGCTGAAAAGCAGCTGGTGGCTGGTCACCAGGAATCCGGTGCTCGCTTTGACAGCGGACGCCGCTTCTTCGAGCACGCAGCCCGGCACCTCGACGACCCGGCCGCACGAATCACACCGCACGTGCTCGTGGTGCTCCTCGAACAGCTCGTAGTGCACCTTCCCATCACCCAGGTCGATGCGGTTGATCAGGCCGTCCTTCTCCAGGACCGACACCGCGCGGAACACGGTCGAGTAGTCGGCCGCGCCGAGGGCTTCGACCACGGCGACGTGCAGCTCGTCGATCGACCACAGGTGCTTGCGCTCGGCCGCGAACAGGCTCTTGACCTGGTCGCTGACCGGGCTGGGACGCGCCATCTGCCTCAGTTTACGCACAATCGCATTGCGCAAGTACTTTGTGCAACACTCTTGCGTAATGGGCAGGCACGTCGTGGGGGCGCTGGTGGCGGTCGCCATGTTCGGCTCGGCTTGCGGTATCACCGGGACCGGCAGTTCGGGACTGATCACCGTCGTCGCGGCGGAGGGCTTCTGGGGCAGCATCGCCCGCCAGCTGGGCGGCGATCAGGTCAGGGTGCAGAGCGTGGTCACCGACCCCAACGGGGACCCGCACGAATACGAGAGCAGCGCGAACGACGCCCGTGCGTTCGCCGACGCCAACCTGGTCGTCCTCAACGGCGCCGGCTATGACGACTGGGGCCAAAAGCTCCTCGACGCGAACCCCTCCCCCAACCGTGTGGTTTTGAACGTCGCGGCCGAGCTCGGCAAGAAGGTGGGGGACAACCCGCATTTCTGGTTCAACCCCGATTTCGTCGCAGTGGTCGCAGACCGGATCACATCGGACTACAAGGCAATCGACTCCGCGGACGCGGCGCATTTCGATCAGCGGCGTTCTGCTTTCGCGACCGCCCTCCAGCCGTACCTGGCCGAGATCGCCAACATCAAGCAACGGTTTGGGGGAACGCCCGTCGGAGCGACCGAGAGCATCTTTGTCTATATGGCCAGCGCGTTGGGCCTGAACCTGACCACTCCTGTCGCGTTCATGGACGCGGTGGGGGAGGGCAACGACCCGCCGGCCGCCTCGGTGGTCGCATTCCAGAACCAGATCTCATTCAACCAGATCAAGATCCTGGTCTACAACGTCCAGACGGTGACCGCGGTGACGACCAACATCAAAGCCCTGGCGGCTGCGCGCCACATACCGTCAGTGGGTGTTTCCGAGACCATCCAACCCGAGGGCTTGAGCTTCCAGGATTGGCAGCTGGAGCAGCTCAAGGACATCGGGGGGGCCCTGTCGTCGGCGAGCTGACCGGCCCTGCGATAGCCGCCGACAGGCTGGCCGCCGGGTACGGCGGCCGTCGCGTGTGGTCGGACGCGACCTTCAGCATCCCGGCCGGGTCGTTCACGGCGATCCTCGGGCCCAACGGCTCGGGCAAGTCGACGTTGATTCGCATGATCCTGGGGCTGCTGGCGCCCGCTGCCGGCCGTCTCGAGGTCTGGAAGGAGGCGCCGCGTCGCGGCAACCCGCTCATCGGATACATACCGCAGCGATCCGCGTTCGACCCGGAGCTGTCGATTCGTGGCCGCGATTTCGTCGGGCTTGGCGTCGACGGCCACCGGTGGGGGGTCCGCGTGACCAGGCGGCGCGTCGCGGCGGCGGCGGCACAGGCGTCGATCGAGGCTGTCGGAGCCGCAGCATATGCCGACCGCCCTCTCGGCCGGTTGTCCGGTGGCGAGCAGCAGCGCCTCCTGCTCGCCCAGGCGCTGGTCGGCGAGCCGCGCCTGTTGTTGATGGACGAGCCTCTGTCCTACCTCGACGTGCGCCACCAGGGCACCGTGGTCCAACTGATCGGCGAAATCGCGCGACGTCGCAATCTCACGGTGCTGCTCATCGCGCACGACGTCAACCCGTTGCTGCGCCACATCGACCACGTCCTTTACGTGGCCGCCGGCAAGGTCGCGATGGGCGCGCCTGCCGAGATCATCACGTCGAGGCGCCTGAGCGAGATCTACTCCGCCCCGGTCGAGGTGATCAGCGACAGCCGTGGCCGGCGCTTCGTGGTTGGTCTGGAGGAGGAGGCGAGCCATCCACATGGTTGAGTCCGCGATCCAGCTGACCGTCTCGAACACGACGCCCGCCTTGAGCTGGAACCTGTTCGACGACATTGCTGCGCTGTTCCACTACCAGTTCATGGTCAACGCTTTCGAGGCGGGCACCACTGTGGCCCTCGTGGCCGGCGTGATCGGCTATTTCGTGGTCCTGCGCAGCTCCGCGTTCGCCGCACACGCGCTGTCGCACATCGGTTTTGCGGGCGCCGCCGGCGCGGTCGTCGCCGGCTTGAGCCCAGTGGTCGGGCTGCTGGTGTTCACCATCGGAAGCGGCACCGCGATTGGCGCTCTGGGCAGCCGCCTGCGAGGGCGTGATGTGACGATCGGCATCGTGCTTGCGTGGACGCTGGGTCTCGGCGTCCTGTTCATCTCCCTCTACCGCGGCTACGCCAATGAGGCTTACGCCATCCTGTTCGGGCAGATCCTCGGGATCAGCGAAGACGACGTGCTCGTGACCCTGATCGCCGGAGCCGTCACGCTGGTTTGCCTCGTCGCGATCTTCCGGCCGCTCCTGTTCTCGTCGGTCGATGAGGAGCTCGCCGGCGCCAAGGGGGTGCCCGTCGCCGCCCTCTCGACCGCGTTCATGGCCATCCTCGCCGTGGCGGTCACCGAGGCGGTGCAGGTGGTCGGGGTGCTGCTGATCTTCGCGCTCATCGTGACCCCGGCGGCGATCGCCGTCCGCTTCACCAGCCGGCCATCGCTGGCCATCGGGATCGGCGCGGCCCTGGCGCTCGCGTTCACCTGGCTCGGCCTGGCCATCGCCTATTACTCGCCGCATCCCGTCAGCTTCTTCATCACGTCGCTGGCGTTCGCGACATACCTTGCCGTGAGGCTGAGCGAGCCACTGCGTCGCCGCGCTCATGCACAGCACGGCGGTTGATCCCGGGCGCGCATTGGTTAAGGTTTTGCGAGATGCGTTTGCGGGTGGGGGCGGTGCTGCTGCTGGCCGTCGTGGGCCTGGCGGCCTGGAACTATCTCCGTCCCATACCTGCCCTCGCCGCGACGCCATCCCTTCCCGCCACTGACGTCGTGCCCGGAGCCGTGCCCACTCTGCCCTGGCCGGCGCGAGGCTCGGGAGCGGTCGCGGTGTCGGGCCTGGGGTTCATCGGCAGCTCGGGCAACGAGCTCCCGATAGCCGCGGCCAGCATCACCAAGGTGATGACCGCGCTGCTGATCCTCGAGGACAAACCTCTGGCCAAGGGTGACAGCGGGCCGTCGATCACCATCACGGACACCGACGTCCAGTCGTATCAAAACGACGTGGCGGACCAGGAGTCGGTCGTTCCGGTGCAGAGGGGCGAGCAGCTCACCGAGCTGCAGGCGCTGCAGGGATTGCTCATTCCATCCGCCAACAACCTCGCGGAGACATTGGCTCGCTGGGACGCCGGCTCGATCGCGGCGTTTGTCAGCAAGATGAACGCGCGCGCCAAGGCGCTCGACCTGGCGCATACGACATTTGCCGACACGAGCGGCGCCAACCCCGGCAGCGTGAGCACCCCGACGGACCTGATGAATCTCGGCATCGTCGCGATGAAGCAGGAGGTGTTTGCGCAAATTGTCGCGATGGGTCAGGCCGAGCTCCCCGTCGCGGGCACTGTCTACAACGTCGACGCAGCGCTTGGGCAGCAGGGCATCATCGGCATCAAGACCGGGTCTGGGTTGAATTCAGGCGCCAACTTCCTGTTCGCGGCGAACGTGACGGTCGACGGCCATCCGATTGCCGTTTTCGGCTGCGTCATGGGTCAGGCGACCCTCGAGGCGGCATTCACGGCGGCGAGGTCCCTGGTTGTCGCGATGCAGGCCGCGTTGCACGTCAGGCGCGTCCTGGCGCGCAACCAGACGGTCGCGACCTATAGCACTCCCTGGGGGGCCCAGACGGATCTCGTATCG
>JBOHUP010000409.1:0-2582 GCA_050734615.1 Candidatus Dormibacteraceae bacterium
GGCAGGAGCACCCCGACGAGATAAGCACGCTCTCGCGGAGTCTTGGTCGTGATCAGAGCTTGAGCGTCCTCATTCGCGCCATCGCTTCCTCGAGGCGCGCGTCTGGCGCGGTGACGGACAGCCGGAAATATCCCTCGCCGTGCCGGCCGAAACCAACGCCCGGGGTGATGTTGACCCCGACCTCGTCGAGGACGTGGCCGGCGAAACCCAGGGAGTCATAGCCTGCCGGTACCGGAGCCCACACATAAAAGGTCGCACGAGGCGGTTTGACGTTCCAGCCGAGGTCGTTCAGGGTGTCGGCCACCAGCCTGTGCCGGCGGGCGTAGATCTCGCAGGCGGCCAACGTCTCCGTCTGCCCCCCATTCATCGCCTCGATCGCGGCCCACTGCACCGCCTGGAAGATGCCGGAGTCGATGTTGGTCTTCAGCTGGCCGATGAGATGGACGAGGTCGGCCCTGCCGCACACCCAGCCGATTCGCCACCCGGTCATGCTGTAGGTCTTCGACAGCGAGTGGAACTCGAGCCCGACGTCTTTCGCGCCGGGGATCTCGAACAGGGTCAGGGGCCGGTAGCCGTCAAACGCGATCTCCGAGTAAGGGGCGTCGTGGCACAGCACGATGTCGTGCCGGCGGCAGAATTCGACCGCACTCTCCAGGAACTCACGGTCCGCGGTCGCGGCGGTCGGGTTGTTCGGATAGTTGAGCCACATCAGCCTTGCCTGTCGCGCCACGTCAGCCGGGATCGCTTCGAGGTCCGGCAGCCAGCTGTTCTGGGCGGTGAGCGGCATGATGTACGGATGCGCGCCGGCCATCACGGCCCCCGTCAGGTAAACCGTGTAGCCGGGGTCGGGCGCGAGCACGACGTCTCCGGGATCGACCAGCGCCAGCGGCACGTGACTGATCCCATCTTTGCTGCCCAGCGTCGGCAGAATCTCGGTGCTGGGGTCCAGGGTGACCCCTGATCGATCGCGGTACCAGCCGGCGATCGCCTGGCGCAGCTCTGCGAGTCCGAAGTAGGAAGGGTACCGGTGGTTTGCGGGATCGGCCGCCGTCTCCTGCAGGACGCTGACGACGCGCCTGGGCGTGGGCAGGTCGGGGTCGCCGATGCCCAACGAGATGACGTCGACACCCGCCTTCTTCTTTTCCTGAACCTTGCGGTCGATCTCCGCGAACAGGTAAGGGGGAATCAGGCCCAGGCGCTTGGCGCCCGCGACCGTCTTGCTCATGCCGTCTCCTTCACGTAACTGAGGATAGCGGCCAGCGGAGCCGGCTCGATCTCGAACCATCTGACCCGCTGATCACGGCGCCACCAGCGCAGCTGGCGCCGTGCGTACCGGCGATTCGACCGGGCCATGACCTGTGGCAGCTCCCCGAGCGAGATCTCACCACGGATGTGCGCGAGGGCTTCGGCGTAACCGATGCCGGTGAGAACCGTGGCGGAAGGCGGGACGCTCGAATCGAGGGCAGCCTGCGTCTCGGCCACGAGGCCTCGCTCCACCTGTTGGCGGCTTCGTTCGGCCAGCCGCTGGTCGATCACCTCGAGCTCGGCGGTGAGGCCGACGCGCAGCGGCTGCCAGCCCGGCGGGGTCCGGGTTCGAAGCCTGCGCAGAGGGGGACCGGCGGTCTCCAGGATCTCGATGGCGCGGATCATGCGCACAGGGTTTTGCTCGTCGACTCCCGGATCGGGGTCCAGGGCGAGCATCCGGTCGCGCAGTTCGCCGGCATCCAGCTTTTCGAGCTCGGCCCGCAGACTCCTGTCGGGAGGGACTCCAGACAGGCTGAAGCCGTCGCAGAGTGCATCGACGTAAAGCATGGTCCCGCCTTCGACAATCGCGACCTGGCCTCGCGCGTGGATGCCGTCGATCGCAGCTCGCGCGCCACGGACGTATTGGGACGCATTGAAATCGGCGGAGGGATCGACGAAATCGATCATGTGGTAGCGAACACGGCGGCGATGCTCGGGGTCTGGTTTGTTGGTGGCGATGTCGAGCCGCTCGTAGACCTGCCTCGAATCCGCGACCACCACCTCGCCGCCCAGCTCGACCGCGAGATCGAATGCCAGCTGGGACTTGCCGATACCGGTCGGGCCGACGATGACGGGAACGCGATGTGTGACCGTCAGTAGTTTCGCCGGAAGTGTCGTGTCAGCTCCTGCCACTCGACCAGCAGGCGCGTCGGCCTCCCATGCGGACATGTGACCGACTCGGCAGCCGCCTCGAGGTCCGAGAGCAGGCGCCTCTGTTCCGAGATGTCCAGCACGTCGCCAAATCGCACGGCCGAATGGCAAGCCAACGCAGCGGCCGCCTTCTCCATGGCGCCGTCTCCGCGGTGCTCCGCCAGCGCCGCGAGCGTCTCGTGGATCGCGGCCGTCGCGCGCCCCGAAGGCATCTCCGTCGGGACCGCGGTGATCCGAACGCTGCGCGGGCCGAACTCCTCGTACTCGAGGCCGAGGTTCGCAAGGGCGGCGCGATGGTCGGCTGCCGCCGCGATCAGCGCCGGCTCGATGTCCACCGCCTGCGGGATGAGCAGAGGCTGGCTGGCGCCGCGGCCCGTGTGCATCCGTTCGAGGAATCGGTTGTAGAG
>JBOHUP010000410.1:0-1856 GCA_050734615.1 Candidatus Dormibacteraceae bacterium
GCTATCACCTCGCGCCGTCGACGATCGTCGATCGGGGCGACGAAGTACCAGGTGATCTTGACGATGTCCTTGACTTCCATGCCGGCCGCTTCCAGGTTGCGGCGCACGTTCTCACATGCCAGCCGCAACTGTTCCATGGGCTGCTCGGGCACGCGGCCGTCGAGCTCGCGGCCGAGCTGGCCTGACATGACGAGCCAGCGCGCGCCGGCGGGAACCTCGATGTGATGAGCATAGGTGCCCACCGGCGGATGGATGGTTTTGGGATTTCGATTGGTGGTCATCCCCTTATCTTCGAGTCTTATGCGGCCGCAGTGCACCGGCTTAACCTCGCCAGCGAGCACGCGCCCGAACTGGATCTCAGCCGGAACATGGGGATACCGCCCGTCCGGGTTCGACGCTTCCGCACTGCGCACCGGTCGCTTGCTACGCTGCACGAGACGTTGAGCGTCCGCTACCTCTACTACGGCTACGAGCGTGTTGCGCGCCGCCTCGTCGACGGCATTCGCGGCCTGGACGCCGACACTCTGGCGCTGGGCCCGGACGGCTGGCCGATCTGGGCTATTGCAGCCCACGTCGCCGGCACCCGTATCTACTGACTCTGCGTGATGGCGGGCGAGCCGGGCCGTGAAAGCACTCCGTTCGCCGACCCTGCCGACGGTTGGGAGGACCACCTGGACCGTCCCCGGTCCGCCGCCGAGTTGGTCGATGCCTTGGAGACCACCTGGCCGATCGTCGCCGGCGCTCTCGACAGCTGGACCGAGCCGATGCTGCGCGAGAAGTTCGAGCGCACCAGAGACGATGTCGTCCAGCATCACTCACGGGCCTCGATCCTGACCCGGCTGGCGACGCATGAGGGCTTTCACGTGGGTGAAATTTCAGCCATCCTGGGCAGCCACGGGCGGCCCGCCATGGATCCCTGGGACCGTCCAAACCCCGACGTCGACCCCGCCTAACAGCTGTGTGGCGCTCCAGGTTCGCTCTGGCGCGCACATCAGTTGCTCGGCGTGGACACGGCGACGTTGTGCGAGAAACGGTACGCTGCGAGACTCGCGTCGACCGTCCACAGCCTATCGACCCGGCGATCGTCGTCGGCGCTTAGCAGGACGATCGCATCGACCCATGACAAGGGAAGGTCGACATACCTGGCCAGTAACGCCGCTGACCGCCGGAGAGCTTCATGTGGCATCCCTCGGACTTCGAAAACTTCGCGGCCTGTCTGGAGCAGGCCAAAAACGGTGAGGGCGGGCCGGGCGTCGCCGCGGCTGCTGATCCGGCGGTCATATCGAAGCTTGGTAAAGGCTTCGCCGGCGACTGGCTCGGGCACGATGATCGGAGCCTGTCGCCTCCTTTGAGCCTTGATTGCGCTGATCGCCCAGCGATGGTGGCGATCACCCCGATTCAGGGCTGCAATCAGGAGCCCGGTATCCGCGAGGGAGCTCAGCGGCGATACACCGTCTCGTCGATTGTTTCGGATAGGTCTGGCGGGCCGTGGAGGACTCCAGCGAATGCCAGCACACGATCAACCTGACCGGCCTCAGCGGACAGACCCTTCTCCACAAGCTGGACGATGAGCCCACTCTGCGTAGTGCCCCGTTTGCGTGCGGTCTTACGGATCCGTTCGTCGAGCGAACGGGGAAGCGTGATGTTCTTCCTTACGTGAGTTGCCACGCGATGATTCTACACATCGAAATCGCAGCGCTACACACCATGGTTACCGGGTGAAGGTAACTCGGACCTGGAGTCCAATCCCGCTCGAGTATTACGTTTGTGATACATTGCCCACTCTGGAAAAGGCTATATCGATCCGTCTCGACGATGAAGCTCGGCGCGCGCTAGGGGCACTCACAGCCACAGGT
>JBOHUP010000411.1:0-11027 GCA_050734615.1 Candidatus Dormibacteraceae bacterium
ACCTAACCACTGAGTACTACCGACAGATCGCCGAGGACTGGCTCGCGGTCCCCGTGATCGTCGGCCGCAAGTCGGAGAGCGAGACCTTTGCCGGCGCCCAGTACACGCACTCGATCGAGGGCATGATGCGCGACGGCCTCGCCCTGCAGATGGGCACGTCCCACTACTTCGGCCAGAACTTCGCCCTGGCCTACGACATCGCGTTCACGAACAAGGAAAACGTGCGCGAGCACTGCCACACGACGTCGTGGGGGATGTCGACCCGCCTCATCGGCGGCCTGGTGATGGCCCACGGCGACGACAGCGGTCTGATCATTCCTCCCAAGATCGCGCCGGTGCAGGTGGTGGTGGTGCCGATCCATCGCGACGCGGAGTCACGAACGCAGATCGAGGCCTACATCAACAGCTGGATCACCGAGCTGAAGGCTGCAGGCATCCGCTACAAGGTCGATTGGCGCGACGAGCGTCCAGGCGAGAAGTTCTCTCACTGGGAGCTGCGCGGCGTTCCTCTCCGCCTCGAGGTCGGACCTCGCGACGCCGCGGCCCAAAAGGTCGTGATGGTGGAGCGGCTCAAGCGCGAGAAGACCTCGCTCTCGGTCGCCGGCATCGGCGAGCAGGTCGGCGCAGCTCTCCATCAGTTCCAGCGAGCCCTGTTGCAGCGCGCCGTGGATTACCGCGCGGCCAACACGTTCGAGGTCGAGACGCTGGACGAGCTGGTGGCGCATTTCCGCACCCGCAACGGTTTCGTGTGGGCGCCCTGGTGCGGCGATGCCGCTTGCGAGATCAGAGTCAAAGAGGCCACCGGAGGCGTGACCACTCGCAACTACGCTCCCACGGAGGCCGTGTCGGGAAAGTGTTTGGTCGACGGAAGGCCGGCCACCCGGCGAATCGTCTTCGCGCGGGCCTATTAGCCAGGCGTCGGATTCTCAAAGGCGCCGATCGCGGGGGCGTTCTCGTACATCGACTTCTGCGAGATGACCTTGAGCGCGCCGTTGTGCGCCGCATCGAGCACCGCCTCGGCCACGTCGGGGTGGAACTGCCTGCCCCCGCCGGTGCGCACCTGCTCGACGGCGATTGCCAGCGGCATGCCGCGCCGGTAAGGCCGATCTGAGGTCATCGCGTCGATCGCGTCAGCCGCGCTCACGATCCATGCGGACATGGGCAGCGCGTCGCCCTCCTTGCGGTCGGGGTATCCATTGCCGTCGAAGCGCTCGTGATGAGAGCGGACGATGACGAGCTCGTCCGTGAGCATGCGCAGCCCGCCCAGGATGTTGTAGCCGACGACCGGATGCTCCTTCATCTTCGCGAACTCCGCGTCGGTCAGCTTGCCGGTCTTCTGCAGGATCGCATCCGGGACACCGATCTTGCCGATGTCGTGCAGGCGGCCACCCCTCTCAAGGCGCACCCACGCGGACTGATCCTCGGGCGCGTAATGCATCTGGCGGGCGATCACGAGCGCGTACTGCGTCACACGCTCGGAGTGACCGGCGGTGTACGGGTCGCGCGCGTCGACCATCAGGGCCATCGCTTCGAGAGAGTCGAGGATCACCTCTTCGCGATCCTTGAACAGGCGGGCGTTGTCGATGGCGACCGCCGCCTGCGCGGCGAGCTCGGTGATGAGGTTCCGATGATCCGCGTTGAACGCGTAGCCGTCCTGGTAATGGGCAAGGAAAAGGACGCCGAGGGGCTTGCCGCGCAGCTTGATCGGCACGCACAGGACCGCCCTCGGGTTCAGTGGGCTGTCGGCCGCGGAGGAGTGAGCCATCGCTTCCATCACCGGCTCGCCCGTCGCCATCACCTGGCGGCAGATGTCGCCACCGATGTCCAACGCGAGCCGCTCCGCAGTGACGTGGTCGGTGCCGAAGCCACCTTTGAGGACGAGCTTGCCGGAGTCGTCCAGGGCCAGGCATCCGATCTGCGCCGATGACGCCTTCGCGGCGCCGGCCAACACCTGCTGGAGCACCTGGGCAAGGTCCAGGGTTGAGGTGGCCGCCTGCAGCGCCTCCTGCAGGTTTCTCAGCTCCCAGATGCTGCGCTGGTTGTTGTCGTAGAGCTCGGCGTTGCGGACGGCGACCACGCCCTGGTTGCCGAGCGTCGCGAGCACACGCTGCTCGTCTCCGGTCCACTCCCGTTTCTTGACGTCGAAAACCGAGATGGTCCCCCAGAGGTGCCCGTCCTCCAGCATCGGAGCGCAGATCGCGGCCCCCAGGCCGTATGCGGCGAGATCGGGCGGAGACGCGAGGTCGAAGCTGGCGCTGACATCGGCCACGGCTGTGGCGCGCAGGCTCAACATGACCGCCCCGACGATCCCCTGGCCATTCTGAAACTCCATGGAGTCCACCTCGGCGGGCAGGCCGCGGGACATGATCACAGCCTGGTTGCCCTCAGCAGTGGTGCGGGTCAGCAGACCGGCCGTGCCCATCGTGATCTTGACGGCGGTCTCGAGGGTCTTTTGCTCCAGCACCTTGGCGCCTTGCGTGACTGTGGTCAGCGCCTGGGAAACCTCGCCGAGCGCGTCGAGGGCGGTGTCCAGCTTGGAGGCCTGACCTGTCACGACCTGGAGAATGCGCGAGTTCTCCACCGCCACCCCGGCCATGGACCCGAGCTCGTCGAGCGCGGCCACGTCGCGCTGGTTGAAGCTCGTGATGCCGAGCCGCCCCAGGCACAGGGCTCCGATGACGCCGGACTTGCCACGAATCGGAATCAACGCCTCGTTGATCGTTCCGCCCTTGCTCTGAGGGCGCAGACCGCTGAAGATGTGCTCGTCCTCGTCGACGAGCGACCGCAGCACCGTCTCGCCGTCGCGAACCTTGAGCAGCTGACCTTCGACAGGCTGCGCTTCCACGTTCGGGTCCAGCACCAGGTAGGTGCCGTCGGTCTGAAAGAGCAGGGCGCGACCGTCGTCGTACCGGATGACCTCCTTGCCTTTGTCGAGGACCATCTCAAGGACCTCGTTCATCGTCTTGCCCGACGCTTCTTTGACAAGTTCGTTCATCAGCGAGTAGCGCGCGGACTCCCTGCGTGATAGCGCGACGGCATGGGCGCTGGCCAGCTGGGCGCCCGCCCGCAAGGTGAGGATCGTTGCGAGCCGCCGGTCGTCGTCGGTGAAGCTCCCGGAGCGGCTGCCCAGCAGGACGAAGCCGCCGGTGTGCTCGCCGATCGGCATGGGCACCGCGAGCAGGCCGCCCACCTGCAGGTCGTCCGGAGCGTACTTGACGATCTCGAGAAGGCCGGCCTCGTCGGTCCCGACGAATGCCTCGCCTGCCTCGATGGCGCCCATCAGCCGCCCGGTCGGGGTCGCCGACCGCTGGACTGGCTGGGGATGCAGGCGCTCGAGGCCGATGCCCGGCGGCTGGGGCACGTACTGGCGTCCGTCCGGGGAGGCGAGGTAACAGCAGGCGAAGTCGGCGCCAACCTCACGCACGATGTTGGCCGTGAGAGCGACGACGTCACCCGGCTCGCCCCGCGCTTCTGAGTCGGAGGTCGCCGCCATGAACCGGCGGTGCTTTGCCTCGAGCTGGCCGCGCACCGCCTCCAGGTCACGGAGGTTTCGGTTCACCGTGCCGGCGAAGCTGCGGTAGGCGATCCCACCGACCACCCCACCGATCGCCAGCAGGAGGAGCCCGCCGAGTTGCATGAGCAGGTCGATCTGGACCGGGTTGAACTGTGCGATCACCAGGGTGAGGACAAGCGCCGCCGCGCCCGGCGGGAGGGCAAGTCGCCAGTTGCGGTAGGCGACGCCCGCGGCCAACGCAAGCACCCCGGCGACGCCGGCCAGCACGGCTGCCCAACCGAGGCGTCCGCCGGCATTCAGGGGCGCCCCGATGAGGATGAGCACGGCGGCGGCGGCCGAGAAGCCGATCCGGAGCGCGAAAGTCGCCCTGTCTGAGTTCATCAGGCGATGGCTAGTCTAGGTGCGTGCCGAGCAGTGGGGACCTGGTTATCGGGAGTAGGCGCGGGTGCGCCGCCTAAACTTCTTGGCTGAGCCAAATTGACGGTTTCCGAGCTTCTGAGGATCGCCGACCACCTGGACCCCGCGGATCAGCAGATGGTCAGGAAGGCGTACGACCGCGCCGCGGCGGCTCACACGGGGCAGATGCGCCTCTCGGGCGAGGCTTATGTCAATCACCCCCTGGAGGTCGCGGCGATCCTCGCCGACCTCGAGCTCGACGCCGAGACGATCTCCGCAGCCCTCCTCCACGACACGGTCGAGGACACCAACCTCACGGGCGAGGAGGTGCAGCGGGAGTTCGGGCCTGAGGTCGCCCGCCTCGTCGACGGCGTCACGAAGCTCGGCCGCATCGCCCTGCGCTCGGACCAGCAGCAGCAGGCCGAGAACATTCGCAAGATGATGGTGGCGATGGCGGAGGACCTGCGGGTCGTCCTCATCAAGCTCGCGGACCGCCTCCACAACATGCGCCCGCTGGACCCGCTGCCCGAGGTCAAGCGTCGAAAGATCTCACGAGAAACCCTCGACATCTACGCGCCGCTGGCCCACCGGCTCGGCATCGGACAGATCAAGTGGGAGCTCGAGGACCTCGCCTTTCGCAACCTCGAGCCGGAGGCGTTCGACGACGTCGTCAAGCGCATCGCTCGTAAGCGCCACGAGCGCGAGACGCTCGTCTCGGACCTTCGCGAGATACTCGCCCGCGAGCTCGAGAAGGTCGGCATCCTGGCCGACATCACCGGCCGGCCGAAGCACATCTACTCCGTATGGCAGAAGATGACGCGGGAGAACAAGGAGTTCTCCGAGATCTACGACCTTTCGGCGATCCGCGTGCAGGTCGATTCGGTCCGCGATTGCTACGGCGTCCTGGGCGTCGTCCATTCGCTATGGAAGCCGATGCCTGGGCGCTTCAAGGACTACATCGCGATGCCTAAGTCCAACGGCTACCAGTCCCTGCACACAACCGTCATCACCCACACGGGCGAGCCAATCGAAATCAAGATCCGCACGCACGAGATGCATCGCGTCGCCGAGTTCGGCGTCGCTGCGCACTGGACCTACAAGGAAGGCGGCAAGGACGCCAGCTTCGACCAGAAGCTCTCCTGGCTGCGCAGCCTCCTCGAATGGCAGAACGAGGTGGGGGACGCCGAGTCGTTCCTGGACACGGTCAAGGTCGACCTGTTCCAGGACGAGGTGTACGTGTTCACGCCGAAAGGCGACGTGTTGAACCTGCCGGCCGACTCGACGCCGGTGGACTTCGCCTATCGAATCCACACCGAGGTCGGCCATCACTGCATCGGGGCCAAGGTCAACGGTCGCATGGTCCCGCTCGACTACGCGCTGCAGAACGGAGAGATCGTCGAGATTCTGACCTCGAAGGGGCCGCATGGCCCTAGCCGGGACTGGCTCAACTTCGTCAAGAGCGCGTCCGCGAAGGAGCGGATCCGCAAGTGGTTCAAGAGCCAGCGGCGGGAGGAGAACGTCGCCAAAGGTCGCGACCTCCTGGACAAGGAGCTGCATCGCATGCACAGGGTGAATCTCGCCGACCTCTCGGACTCCAAGCTCCTCGAGATCGCGACGCTGCACAAGTTCAACACGGTCGACGATTTCCTGGCGGCGATCGGCTACGGGGACCTTTCGCCCCACGCGGTCGTGATGCGAATGGCCCTCAGCCTTGACGCGCCGGGAGGCGACCTCCGTGCGATCCCACTCATCCCCAACGTGCAGCCGACGCCACGCGTGCTGGTCCACGGAGAGAAGGGGATCCTCACCAAGATCGCACCGTGCTGCCAGCCTGTGCCGGGCGATGCCATCGTCGGGTACACCACCCGAGGCAAAGGCGTGACCGTGCACCGCGTCGACTGCATCAATGCCGTCAACGCTCAGGACATTGCCCGGGTGGTGCCGGTGGACTGGGACGCGGACGCGACGCACCTCTATCCCGTGGCGATCAAGGTCGAGGCGTGGGACCGCCAGGGCCTTCTGCGCGACATCGCCACCGTGGTGGCGGAGAACAGGGTCAACATGTCGGCCCTCGAGGTGCACGTCTATGACGACAAGACCGCCGTCGTCTCCGCCACGGTCGAGATCGACTCGCTCGCGCAGCTGTCGCGCCTGATGGAAAAACTCGAGGGCGTCAGAGACGTGCACACGGTCGCCCGCGAAGCTTCATGACGATCCACATCGAGGTCACCGCCGACCGGCGCTTCGCGACGAACTCTTACCTCGTCGAGGACGAGGCGACGCATGATGCAGTGGTCATCGATTCCAACCTGGAGCCCGAGGTCATGATCGAGCTGGTCCGCCTACGCAAGGCGAACGTCAAGGCGATCCTGCTCACGCACACCGACCTCGACCACATCGTGGGTCTGCACGAGCTCACGCAGGCTTTCGGGCCGGTGCCCGTCGCGGTCCACGACACCGAGCGAGGGGTCGTCGCGGACGGCAAGCCGCTGCGGCGGGAGTTCGGGCCGATCGCCACCAAGGTCGCCAACGTGGTATCGCTGGCCGGCGGCGACGTCTACCGCGCGGGTTCGCTCGAGCTCGAGGTCCTGCACACGCCGGGGCACAGCCCAGGCGGTGTGAGCCTGAAGATCGGCGATTGCATTTTCACCGGCGACGCGCTGTTCGCGGGCTCGATCGGCCGCTCGGACTTCGCCAACTCGGACACGGCGGCCCTTCTCGAGGGAATCAAGAGCAGGCTGCTGTCGCTGCCGGACGACCTCCTCGTCTACAGCGGGCACGGGCCGGCCACCACGATTGGCCGCGAGCGACGGGCGAACCCTTTCCTGGCCTAGCAGTGCCCGATTGTCAGGACGACGATCAGGGCCGGCCCGAGCAGGATCAGCCACAGGGTGGGAAACACGCAACCGACGGTCGGCAGCAGGATCTTCAATGATGCCCGCGCGGCCTCCGTCCTGATCTTCAAGCGGCGCTTGACTCGCATCTGAGCCGAGTGGGCGGCGATCGTGCGTGCGATGGGCACGCCAGTGCGCTCGGCGTGCAGGATACCCTTGACCAACGACCTGAAGTCGTCGATTCCAGTCGAATCGGCCATCTCCTCCAGCGCCTCGGCGCGGGGACGCCCGAGCTCGATCTCATGCAGCGCGCGCGCCACCAGCAACGTCAGTGGCCCTTCCTGGTGGCGCACCAGCTGTTCGAGCGCGCGGTCCAGTCCCAGGCCGGCTTCCATGCTGATCGCGACGACGTCGAGGGCATTGGGCAGGGCCGCCGCGAGCTCGGTTCGCCGGGCGCGGACCAGTTGGTCGAGCCAGATCACCGGGAGGTAAAAACCGATGGCCACGCCGGCCGCCAACGCGAGGCCGATCGCAACCGGCGCGCCGATGAGCACGCCGAGCGCTGTGCCGATCGCGCCGAGGGCGGCCGCCGCCGCGATTCGCAAGGTTTGGACACCGGCGGGGTCCAGGCCCAGCGGGTTGCCGACGAATTCGAGCTGGCGCCGGAAGTTGGAGGCCTGGGCCTCGGGGGTCAGGCGGTTCATCTGGCGTCGCATCCAGTGGCCCAGCGGCGCGGTGAGCCGTTCGCCAAGAGGCTTCTCGAGTCGCAGCGCGACCGCGCTCTGGCCGAGCCCGATCTCCTGCCTGGCCAGGCGCTCCCGCGCCAGCGTGGCGGCGTCGGACGAGCGCGCCGCCATCACACCCATCACCAGCACGTAGACGCCGAGCGCCGCGATCACGCCGAGGACGATGGGCACGCCGTTCACGAGATTGCCGTGAGCCGGCGAATGATGAAATTGCCGGTGAGGAGCAGGATGGTGGCCAGCGCCAGGACCGCCCACCCGACGGGGTTCGTGAACATCGGCCTGAAGTAGTTGGGGACGACCAGGTACAGGAACGCCGCCGCGACGATAGGCAGCAGGGTGACGATCAGCGCGGAGGCGCGAGACTGGGCCGTCGAGGCCAGGATCTCGGCGCGCATCTCCGCGCGCTGCCTCATGGTGTCGGAGAGGGTGGTCAGGATCGCGGGCAGGTCGCCTCCGAACGAATGCTGGATCGTGATCACCATCACCATGAGTCGAAGGTCGTCGCTGCCGATCCGCATCACCATGTTGTTGAGCGCGCTCTCGGTCGAAGCGCCGAGCTCCATCTCGCGGCGGGCCAGGCTGAACTCGTCAGACACCGGCGGCCCGGCGTTGTCGGTCACCGAGCTGAGGGCCTGCGCGACCGACTGCCCGGCTTTCATCGAGTTGGCGATCAGCTCCATTGCCCGGGGGAGCCCTGCGTCGAACTGCTCCAGCCGGTGTCCTCTCCGGTTGCGCAGGTAGAGAGCGGGCAGCACGTATCCGACCACCGCCATGACGACGACTGGAAGGCTGATGCCGAATCGAAGCAGGCCGACCAGGGCCAGGATGAGCGCGGATCCCGCCTGCAGCAACCTGAACTCGTAAGGTCTCAGATCGAGGTCGGCGCGGGCGAGGTCACCCGCGAGAGAGTTGGTGCGCTCGTTCGAGGCGATCCACACCGGCGAGCCTGTGGGCTCGAACCGGCGCCGGAGCTGCTCCCTGACATCGGCGAGTGTTCGGTAAGTGACCCTGGTGCTCGTCCCGAACTCAGATGCGATGCGCTGCGGAACGAGGAGTCCGTACACGACGAGACCGACCCCCAACGCCGCCGCGATCGCGACCAGAAAAACGGCTGTGGACATCGGTCAGGGAGCGGTGAAGTGCCAGCGCATTTCGACTTCTTTGGGGCCGACGCCAGTCGCGGAGCTCAGCTTCGGACAGGTCGGGTCTGGCTGGCTCGGGGCGGCGCCGTAGTCGGTAAACGACTCCAGCGTGTACTTCATGGTCGCGTTGTTGAGGAGCCAGAAAAGAAATTCGGAGTCACAGCTGGTCATGAGCAAGGTGAGGCTGCTGGTCACCGCCGCACCAGCTTGGTTGACCGAGCCGGCGGGCCCGACTCGGATGACGTCAACGTCGCGGAAAACCGTGCGGACGACTGAAACACCAGGGTTGGCGCCGAAGTCGCTGGTGCTCACGGTGGCGAGCATCGTGATCCTGTCTCCGAGCTGCACGTAACCGCCCACGCCAACCTGCTCGCCGGTCGGCACGGTCACCGCGACGTAGCCCGAGGGTATCGGCAGGAAAGCCGCGTCGCTGCTGCTCAAAAGGTCGCCTGACTGCGCCACGAGGTTCGCTGTGACGGGGAATCCCTGGGGAATGTCCACCCGAGCGCCTTTGCCGGCCAGGTCCTTGATCGCGAAGAAAGCCTGCGGTGGAGTGGGGGAGTAGCTCTTCAGCTCGAGGTCCGAGGCCTGGATCACGGTTCGGGCGGCGATGGCGTTCTTGGCGACAACGATCTGCGTGCCGGTCGAATTGCCCTGCAGCAGAGGCAGGCTGGCCAGCGCGGCCGCGGTTCCGAAGGCGATCACGGCGAGAATTGCTCCGATCACGATGTAGAGATTCCCGCGCCTCGGTCGCCCGGCTGACGGGCTAGTTATCGACATCGGTTGGCCGCAAGCCTCTCACACTGCGCTCTCGATGAAGCGGCTTACTCAATTAGAACCGCCTCCACCAGAGCGGTGCTGATTCCATAGTCGCCGCCTATCGCGGTCCCGGTGCCGGGGCCCGCCGAGATCGAGAGGATGCCGCACTGCACAGTGCCTGCGATAGTGGAATTCCCATTCACCGTGTCGGTGCACCTGCCCGGCCAGAAGATCGAGCCGAAGAGCCAGTCGTGCACGGCGGCACCCTTGAGAGAGATCTCACCGGTGTTGATCGCGGGCGCCCAGATGAGCACGTTCGAGCAGGCGCGGTCGCCGGCAGGGCACCACGAGCTTGCGCCAAGGCAGCTCGCGGCATCCGCGACGGGAGCGGACGAGCAGGGCGCGGCAAACCAGGTGAGGTTGGTCGGCGGAGCGGGCACGTTGGGCGGGCACGCCTGGATCGAGCATGGCGTCGAGCCGAACTGGCAGGTGCCGGCGCATGCGGCGCCGCCTCCAACGTCGCAGGTTCCCGACGAGAAACCGGCCTGGTTGACGAACTCGAGCGTCACGTCCTTGGCCAGCAGGCCCGCTCCGTTCAAGCAGATGCCACCGCCGCTCCCGCTGAACCCGTGCCCGTTGAAGTAGTAGAAGCCCGGGTCGAGTACAGCCGGGGTCACGTTACCCTTCGACTTGAAGGCGGCGACCGCGAGCGACCATTTGGTCGCCTGGCTTGTGGTCACGGTTTCCGACGCCGCCCCCGCAGGTATGTCCAGGCGATACTCGGAGCTGAAGCCGCTGGCGGCGTCATTGGTCGCGGTGGTCCAACCAGCTTGCGGGGTGAACGTCTGCCCGGCGCTGAGCAGATAGCCGTCGCTGGTGATGATCAAGTCGTTGGCGGACACCGGGTTCGCGGTCACCGTCGCCGTGGTGGCGGCGGTTGCGGTGGCGAAAGTTCCGGTCCGCTCCGGCGCCGCGACCTTCACGCCGCTCCACTCCGACATCTGGACGGTGAGGTTCGATGCGCCCGCTGTGGTGAAGGTGGCGGTGGTGACCCCTGCGGGGTCCGCGTTGTAGTAGAAGATCTGGTTGCGGCCCACGCCCCCCTGCGACGCGAAGACGGCGGAGTTCCAGTTGGGCGGCGGGTTCACCGTCTGATTCGGCTTGTCAGAGTGCACCGTCACCACCAGAAAGTCACCCGCCTTGGCCGGGTTCACGAGCGTGGCATCTGCGGTCTTCTTGTTCAACGGAATGTTTTCCGGACCGATCTGGACGTTGGAGACGCCTCCGGCTAGTCCCCCCATGTCGAGGTAGCCATAGCAGCTCGGCTTGAAGTGGTAGAAGCCGCTCGCATCCTTGATGGGAGCCCCCCCAAGACCTGTGCCGACGATCTTCGGGCCGACACTGATCGTGGGGTACGTCGCGACCGGCGAGCACGCCGCCCCGCCCGTCCCCACGAGCTGCGCGATCGCCGTCGGATCGGTGTTGGGCTCTGGCGGCAGGCTGGTGGACACAGGCGGGACCGGCGGTCGTGCGACGCCGGCTGCGCAGGGATTCGGATTGATCGCCGCGTCCCCAGCCGAGAGGAAAGCGCTCGTGGTGCCACAGGTCGGAGTGACGTGGCCGGTGAGCTCAGCAC
>JBOHUP010000412.1:0-9035 GCA_050734615.1 Candidatus Dormibacteraceae bacterium
GGTCGCCTCCATGTCGATGGAGCTTCTGGCGGCCCCGTTCATAGACCAGGCCCACGGTGGCTACTACGAGGACGATAGTGCGCGGCGCTCCCGCGCCGAGCTGCTCGAGGGCACCATCCTGTTCTTCCCGCACTGTGTCTCGGTGGACGCGTTCCAGCACTGGATCTACCTAAACCCCGAGGGCCGGGATGCCGATGCGCGGGACCGCAAATGGCTCGAGCTCCGCCGTCGGTTTGAAGGTGACTCGGTCGAGTGGTCGGGGCTGGATGCCGAGCGCATCGCGCGCTGGTATCAGCAGCCGCACTTTTTTGGCAGCCCGTTCTACTACATCGAGTACGGCATCGCACAGCTGGGCGCGCTGCAGGTTTGGCGCAACAGCCTGCACGACCAACCGGACGCTGTGCGCCGCTACCGTGAAGCACTTGCGCTGGGAGCGACGCGGCCACTGCCCGATCTCTTCAAAGCAGCCGGCGCTCGACTGATCTTCGACCGCGACGGTATGCACGAGCTGATCTCCCTGGCCGAAGAGGAGATCGCGAAGCTGGCCTGAGCAGGGTCAGTTACGAGCGATATCGCGCAGCGGCGCGCGCGGCCCGAACCGCGGCGCGCCAATGCCGGCCACGGTGATCAACCGAATGACTCGAGCTCGGTGCCCACGGTACGGATCGAGCAGCTCGAGCATTCTTTCGTCGCTCGACCGCGGGGTGCCTTCCAGGGCGAAGCCGATCGAGTGCGGCAGGTTGTAGTCGCCGACGGGGACCGCATCGGCGTCTCCCAGCGCGACCATGGCAACCTTGGCCGCGGTCCACGGGCCGATCCCGGGAAACGCCTGCATTCGTCGATAGGCAGCCGTCCGGTCCATCACGACCGCCTCCTCGAGCCGGTTGGCGCTTCGCGCCGCCCGAATGATCACCTGTGCGCGCCGCCGCTCGACTCCGAAGCGGTGGAACGTCCAGTAAGGCGTGGCGGCGAGGACTTTCGGCGACGGCGGCACGCGAAGAGCCACCGGCCCCGGTGCTGGTTCACCGAGGGCCGCGACCAGGCCGCGATATGAGGCGTGGGCTTCTTCCGCCGCCACCAACTGCGCGAGCACGGCCGGGACCAATGCTTCGAACACCGCGTGTGTGCTGGGCACTCGCATGCCGGGGTGCGCGCGGCGTAGGTGGCTGATCAACGGGTGGGCCGAGCTGAAGCCACTGTCGTCGTCGGACTGGCCGCAAAGCATCGCGGCGCGATCGACGGCCCAGCGGGCGCCCGGGCCCCACGCCTCGGCGTCCATCGCACGGCCGCCGTGCGTCAGATGAAGTGTCGTCGGTCCGTCGGGCGTCCGCGTTGCCCTCCACGCCTCGCGCCGGTCGGCGCGCAGCCACGGTCCGAAACCGATCGGACCGAGGGTGAGCGACAGGTCGACAGGGCGTTCGAGCTCGAATCGCGTTTGTGCTTCAGGGCGCACCCGCTGAGATTAGTTGCTCAGGGGCACCACGAACTCAAAGGTCGATCCCTGGCCGACGGCCGAGCTGACCGTCAGGTCGCCATCGTGCATGCGAGCTATCTCCCGGGACAGCCACAGGCCGAGCCCGGTGCCCTGCACGTGCTGGGTCGTCTCGATGCGGCCGAATCGCGTGAACAAGTGGGCCTGGTTGTCGGGTGAGATGCCTATACCCTGGTCCGTGACAACCACGACTCCGGATCCATCGTCTCGCCCGACCTGGACTTTGATCTCGGTGCCTTGCGGCGAGTACTTGGCGGCGTTCGTGAGCAGGTTTCGGACGACGATCTGGTAGCGGTCGGGATCAACGTCGGCGTGGACCGGCGCCCTGGGTTGCACGACATTGAGCTCGTGACCGCCGACCAGCATCTTCACGCCCTCCACCGCTGCGCAGACAAGCTCGACGATGTCGAGCCGCCGCTTCCTCAGAGCGAGCCGTCCCTCCTCGAGGCGTGACGCTTCGACCATCTGCTCGAGCATCCAGTTGACCTCGTCGGACTTGGAGATGAGCAGAGGCATCACCGAATGAGCCCGGGCGGGCAACGCGCCCAACGAACCAGCTTCGAGCATCGTGAGGTATCCCTTGATCACCGTCATCGGACCGCGCAGCTCGTGGGACGCCACGTTGAGGAACTCGCTTTTGGCCTTTTCGAGGGCCTGGACGCGGACGGTCAGCGTCACCCTGTCGAGACCGGCCGAGATGCTGCTCGTGTACTCGCGCAGCCGGTTCATCTCGTCGTCGCCGAAGAGCGGAGCGAGGCGGCCCGAAGAGATGACGATCGCGCCCCGACCGCTCTGCAGGTCTAGGGGCAGCACCACAGTGGATCCGTGGCGTCGCGGCGCGCGGCCGTCGCCGGCGGTCGAGAGCAGCCGCATCGCATCTGCCTCCTTCTCGGCCTCTTCGACAGAGATGCTCCGTGCGGCGAGGACAGACCCGTCGGAGTCGATGACATAGGCGGAATCGCCGCCGACCAGGCCGGTAGCCCAGCCCAGAGCTCTCTGCGCGAGCGTCACGCGATCCGGGCTGTAGAGGAGAAGGTCGTGCATCGCGTGGCGGAACTGATCCTCCTCGGGCTGCCGCCACACACGTCGCAGCCAGACCGGAGGAAAGAACGCCACGTACAGGAAAGGCACGACGGCGATGGTGAACAGGTCGATCAACAGGGTGACCGATGGACTATCGATCGAGCCCGCCAGTGTCCCCACGACGACCACTGCGAGCAGCCCGGCGTAGCCGAGGCTGAGGGCACGCAGCCGGGCACTCTCGACGGCGGGCGAACCCCGCGAGGCCATCCAGAAGGTCGCGATGGGCACCAGCAGGCAGGCTGCCCAAATCGTGACGGTGGCGACCAGCGCGAACCTCTGCAGCGGCTGCAGCGGTTGGTCTGGATTGGCGGGCAGTACGGCGGCGACGATAAGGACTCCCACGCCGATGATGGCGATCGTCAACCATCTTCGGGTGCTGGTTCGAAACGGTACGAAGCTGTCGCGAAACATCAACAAGCCGTAGCCCGACGCGAGGAAGAGAGCTGCGGCGACGTCGACGACAAGCTGTGTTCGGGTCCCGGACCCGCTCACGGCCGGCGCCATGAACAGGAGGACGGCCAGCGACCCGAGGGCAAGCGTGAGATAGGCGTGGCGAGCGTCCGGCTGCCGCACCCAGGCCGCAGCGGTCCCGATGGCCAAAAAGGCAAACGAAACCTCGATGGCAAGCTGCAAGACCAGGAGGAGATCAGGCATTGCGGCAGAATAGCCTACCTGACGACATTTCAGCGACAGGGAGGCGCCCGATGAAGTGGATTAGACGACAAAACGCCAGCGTCGATCGGATCGCATGCCCTCTCGCCAGAGGCAGTCGGCCGGAAGCGATCGCGCACGGGTTTGCGATGGTGCACGGTGTCGACGACCACCGCAAGATCGAGCTGGAAAGCCCCCTCGACGACGCGCTCTACGCGTGGTGCCGGCACGAGGCGGTGCGCATCAGCCGGCCCGGACCAGAATCCCATTGGGATCGGTGCGCGGCCCATCGATCCGCTTCACCTCGAAGCTTTCGATGCCGCGGACGTCAGGTTCGACCTTGGCCGCGCCTCGACCCTCCAGCACGTTGATGCCGAGGTGATGGTGATAGCCGTCCCAGCTCATGAAGCGCATCACGCCGCCGCCCTCGGCCATGAGCTCCATGCCCATTGATTCATAGAAAGCCTGGCTGCTGTCGAGGTCAGCGACGTTGAGATGTACGTGGCCCATCAAGGTGCCAGGTGAGAGATTCTTCTGCGGCGCTGACGCGATTCGAAGCAGCCGCTCGAAATCAAGATGGTCCGTGCCGATGTTGAGCCGCCCGTTCGGATACTGCCACTCGGACCGCGGCCGGTCCGCGTAAACCTCGATTCCGTTGCCCTCCACGTCGTCGAAGTAGAGGGCCTGGCTCACGAAATGGTCAGCGGTGCCGGTCAGAGGCAGCCGCTCATCCAATGAGCGCCGCAGGAAACCTCCGAGCTCCTCCTCACTGGCCAGGAGGATCGCGAAATGGAACAGCCCGGCGGTGTGGCGCGGCCGCTCACGCCCGCCCTGGATCGTTTTGAGATGCAGGAGCGATTTGCCGTCGACGCCGAGCACCGCGGCCTCGGGCCCGACGCTCATCGGTTTCAGACCGAACCACTCGTAAAAGGTGACCACGCGCTCGAGGTCGAGCACCTTCAGCTCGACCTCGCCCAACGGCCAATCCACTCCCATGCGGCCTCCAATCTACTCGCGACCACATCGGCTGTGGCCTACGCCTTCTTGGGCGGCCGGAACTCCATCACGACGATTCCCGGCCCGAGAGTCTTGGTGTCGGTCAGCTCAAGAACCTTCTCAGGGCTGCCTTCCGGGAACAAGCGCCTGCCATTCCCGAGGACGATCGAATGCATCATCAGGCGATAGACGTCGATGAGGCCCGCCTGCATCATGGCGTTGAAAAGCTGCCCGCTGCCGGAGAGCAGCAAGTCGTGGCCCGGCTCCTTCTTGAGGTTGCTGACCGCCTCGACCACGTCTCCTTTGACCAGCCTCGCCCCGGACCACCCGACTTCGGCCAGGGTGGACGAAATGACGTACTTGGGCATGGTGTTCATCTTTTCGCCAAACTCGCCGGTGCCCTCCATCTTCGGCCAAGCGGCAGCAAACCCCTCGTAGGTCCTGCGGCCGAGGAGCAGCGCATCGCTCGCCCGAAGCTCCGCAAGTTTGAATTGCGCGGCTTCCTCGGTGAAGTACGGAAACGACCAGTGACCGGGTTCTTCGAAGACTCCGTCCAGGCTCAGGTATTCCGTCGCAACCAGCCTCATGTCGACCTCCTGGGTGAACTGGGAAAAATGAGACGCGTCTATACCAACGCATCGAACGAGGCGCTCAGGAATCGACACGGCAGCGAATGCGCACTCGATGCTCGTCCGAATGCAATAGTCGCTATAATTTTGTAGTTGCTCTTTATTAGAGTGACTCCAAAATTACCTGAGGTGCCGACATGAATTCAATCGGTGTGCGGAGGTGGTGGGCCGCGGCCGCTCTCACCCTGGGGGTACTCGCGGTCGGCCTGGACGTGACGGTGCTCAGCGTGGCCCTGCCGACCCTGGCGGCCGCGCTGAAAGCGTCGGAGTCGGATCTGCAGTGGTTCTCGTCCGGCTACGCGCTGGCGCTGGCGGCCGGAATGCTCCCGGCCGGAGTCCTCGGCGACCGGTTCGGACGGAAGAAGGTGATGGTCGGCGCGCTGATTCTCTTCGGCGCCGGCTCCTTGTTGTGCGCCTACTCCCCCAACCCAACCGCGTTCATCGCCGCCCGGGTGGTGCTCGGGGCAGCGGGCGCCGCCATGGTCGTGATGGTGCTTTCGATCTTCACCGTTCTCTTTTCGGAAGAAGAGCGGCCACGGATGGTGGGGATCTGGGCGGCGGCCAACTTCCTGGCTCTGCCGATCGGGCCCCTGCTGGGCGGCTGGCTGCTCACCAACTACTGGTGGGGCTGGGTTTTCCTGCTGAACGTTCCGGTGGCTGCCCTCGGCCTGGTCGCCGTCATGGCCCTTGTTCCCGAGTCGCGGGCGCCAGAGCGGCCCGCTCTGGATCCCCTCGGCATGCTCGCCGCGAGCGTCGGGCTGGCCGCGGTGACCTACGGCCTGATCGAGCTGGGCCGTAACGGCTTTACGAACCCTCCTTCCCTAGCCACCCTCGCTCTGGGCGTCGCCATCATCGCCGGCTTTTTCCTGTGGGAGCGCCGCCAGACGCGGCGGCCTGGCGGCCGGCCGCTGATCGACCTGGCGCTGTTTGATTCCATGGGCTTCACCTGGGGGGTGATCCTGGCGGCCATCGGCGGTATGGCCCTGTTCGGCCTGATCTTCACGATGCCTCAATACGCTCAGGGAGTTCTCGGGCTCGACCCGCAGGGCGCCGGCGTCCGGCTGTTGCCAGTGATCCTGGGGCTCGTCCTGGGCGCCGTGCCCGCCGACCGGATCGCGGCTCGGACAGGACCCAAGCTCACCGTGGCAGCGGGCTTTGCCATAACCGCGGGCGCCCTGCTCGTCGGGGCGACGACGGCCATCGGCTCAAGCGATTGGTTCGTCGCCGCCTGGATGGCGGTGGTTGGTTTCGGAATGGGAATCGGTTTCGCGACCGCCGCCTCCGCTGCTTTGAAAACCGTCCCGAGCGAACGGAGTGGGGTCGCTTCGGCGCTCATCCAGGCGATGCAGAAAGTCGGTGCGCCGTTTGGCGCTGCGATACTCGGCAGCGTGCTGGTCAACAGCTACCAGTCGCAGCTGAACCTGGCCGGTCTTCCGGCCGAGGTGGCGGACCCAGTCCGCCAGAGCGTCTTCGCCGGCGTCGCGGTGGCTGAGAAGCTGCATTCGGTGGCGTTGCTCCAATCCGTCCGGTTCGCCTTCGTGCACGGCATGGACGCCGCCCTGCTGGTATCCGCCGGCATCGCAATCGTGGGCACGGTCCTGGCGCTGATCTTCATGCCCGGCAAGCTGGCCACAGTCGATGAGGCCGAGTCCCGGGCGGCGCTGGAGGTGCGTCCGGTTGCCTGAGACTCACCTCGGCCTGCGCGCACGAAAGAAGCTGAAGACGCGTGCGGCGATTCAGAACGAGGCCATGCGCCTTTTTCTGGAGAAGGGCTTTCAAGCCACGACCATCGAGGAGATCGCCGAGGCCGTCGAAATCTCGCCAAGCACATTCTTCAACTACTTCCCGAACAAGGAAGACGTCGTCATGCAGGACGACCTCGACCCGCTGATGATCGAGATATTCAATGCACAGCCGGCAGAGCTGGGCCCGATCGCCGCCATGCGCAATGCCATGAGGACGGTATTCGCGACTATGACGCCTGAAGAGGACGTCCTGGCCCGCCAGCGCATCAGGTTGATCGCCGCCGACCCAGACCTGCGTGCAGCCATGTTGAATCAGTTCGCCGGCCTGGTGGAGGAGGTCGCGGAGATCGTTGCGGGCAGGGCAGGCCTCAGGCCGACCGACTTTGCCGTGCGCAACCTGGCGGGAGCTCTGCTGGGCGTGCTCATGTCCGCGATGCTGGCCGCGGCAGACCACCCGAATGCCGATTTCCTCGGGTTGGTCGACGCCGCCATGGGGCACCTGGAAGACGGTCTGCCGATACCTAGGGCTAAGGCCACGAGCTAGGCTGTAGGCGCTGAGCCGCTGCCCACGCCCGACCGACTCCGCCAGCTCGGAAGCTCGAGAACGCCGCGGCGGTGTCGACCGATCGCCGCCAGCAGCGCGATCACTAGCTCACTCTTTCGTCGGCTCGATCAGGTTGATGGCGACCTCGATGTTGCCGCGCACCGCATTGGTATACGGGCAGCGGCCATCCGCCAGCAGCACAAGCTCCTCAGCCACAGCCCGGTCCTTGATCGAAGGCAGCCTGATGTCCAGCGCGGCGGTCAACCCAAACCGGGTCTCCACCGTCCCGATGCCGATTCTCACGGTGACGATCGAATCGTCGACCGAGAGGTTCTTGCGGCGCGCGACGCTCATCATCGCGTTCTGAAAGCAGGCGGCGAATCCAGTCGCGAACAGCTGCTCCGGATTGGTCCCGGGGCCGCCATCGCCGCCCAGCTCGGTCGGATAGGAGAAATCGACATCGACGCGGCCATCGCTGGTGCGCCCGTGGCCTCTGCGTCCACCGGTGGCCGTCGCCTCGGCTGTGTATAGGACACGAACCGGTGGAATCGGCTCAGCGCGCATCGGCCAAGAATAGAACCAGCTGGCGGAATCGCGAGTCCTGAAGAAGGCGCGATCAGGCAATCACCTCGTTCCACTCGCGGATGGACCAGCGCTTGACCACCCCCTCCAGAACAAAGGGATCGCCCTCGACGAAGGCCTCAGCCGCCTCGCGAGTGGTGAAGATTCCCATCGAGCCGTCGTCCTGAGGGTTGGCGAAGGTCCCGATCATGAGAAGCGTGCCGTCGGTGATGAACTGCTCATAACGGGCGCGATGCGCCTGGAAATGCTGCCTGGCTTTAGGCAGCACGTCCTCGCTCGACTCGTAAAGGACGACAAACTTCGATGCGCGGGCCGGCACCTGTCCCATTCCGACAATTCTCCTCGCTGACGTTGGCCGCCGCATCTGGTTCCGAGCGCGAAGACGAAGAATAGACGGCGCGGAACACAGTTCGGCGCGGATTGGTATAGGGGCTCCAATATCAGGTCGGTCGGGGCTACTGCTGAAGCTTGCGAACGCAATAATCTGTGCGCCACCACACGTGTGGATTTACAGCACGCATGCGACGTGACGCATGTGCCATGAGAAGGATGCGAGGACTAAATGGAATCGGCTAGGAGCATCGACGCGATCACGTTGTTCGTCGAGGACCTGGACGCGGCTAAAGATTTCTATGGCTCGGCCTTCGGTCTGACGATCCACTTCGAGGACCGGAACTCGGCTGTGTTCCGATTCGCGAACACGCTGATCAACCTCCTTAAGGTCGAGGCTGCCCACGACCTGATCAAGCCCGCCGCCGTAGCGGCGCGCGATGCTGGTTCGCGCTCCCAATTCACGATTCGGGTCGACGACGTCGATGCCATGTGTCGCGACCTTCAGGCCCGCGGCATCGAGCTGCTGAACGGACCGATGGATCGCCCCTGGGGGGTGCGGACCGCCAGCTTCCAAGACCCGGCTGGACACATCTGGGAGATCGGGCAGCCAGTGGCTCGAGCCGGGCGCTGACTTTCCAGCGCCCTTCTTTCCGCCTCAGACTGCTGCAGCAGGACAGGGCGCCTTCTGTCGAATTCGCTGATCCTGTATCCCTCGGACAAGCGCTCGCACCAGGGCGATGGAAGACGAGCATCCGTAAACGCGCTGATGCTTCACCGGGACCTGTCTGCCGATAGGCGGCGGACGGAGCTCGAAACGAGTCTCGCTAGGGTTCGGGGAGCACCTCGCCAACAGCGCGACGAATCGCTCGGACGACGGAGTCCATCAGGCCACCTGGTACGCGCGACCCGAGTGGCCCGCGGCGCAGGAAATCCAGATCGATCGTTGTGATCTCTTCGCAAAAAAGCACGCTGTTGTGCGC
>JBOHUP010000413.1:0-2707 GCA_050734615.1 Candidatus Dormibacteraceae bacterium
CAGGTCCTCGGGATACCGGTCGCGGACGTGAGGGTCACGGGCGGCGGCGCGCATAGCGCACTGTGGCGGCAGCTGCAGGCGGACGTGTTCGGGAGGCCCGTGTGCAGGAGCCACGTGGACGAAGGTCCGGCTTATGGCGCGGCTCTGCTGGCCGGCGTGGCCTGCGGGGCGTACACCGATGTCCAGGAGGCCTGCTCCTTGCTGCGCCTCGATCCAAGCCCGAACGTCCCCGATCCGGCGCTTCACCAGCGTTACGCGAACGGCCACGAGATTTACACCGCCGCTTACGCCGCGATGGCGCCGGTTATGCATCGCCTCGCGAGACTCAACGTCGATAATGCGGAGGCACCAATCAACATCTGAAACCGGCGCTTTGGGGAGCTTGCCATGGAACACACGAGGCTTGGACGCACCGGACTCAAGGTTTCCCGTCTCTGTCTCGGGACGATGACCTTCGGTTTGCAGATCGACGAACGCGCGGCTGTCGCGATCATGAATCGGGCCTCTGAGGCGGGATTGACTTTCATCGACACCGCCGATGTCTACCCGCTGGGGGGCGGAGCCGAGCTGGCCGGCACGACCGAAGAGATCGTCGGCCGGTGGCTCACCGGCAAGCGCGAGCAGTTCATTCTGGCAACCAAAGCCTTCGGCCGCACCGGACCGCAGCCGTGGGATGCGGGGAACAGCCGGCGCCACATCATGGATGCCATCGACGCCTCGCTGCGTCGCCTCGGCACCGACTACATCGACCTGTACCAGCTGCACCATGACGACCCAGAGACGCCGCTGGACGAGACGCTCGAGGCTCTGCACGACCTGGTGCGAGCCGGCAAAGTGCGCTATGTCGGCTGCTCGAACTTTCTCGCTTACCGCCTGGCTCGCGCCATCGGTCGCAGCGAAGCGCTGGGCATCGCGCGGTTCGAGTCGGTGCAGCCGCGGTACAACCTGCTGTTTCGCGAATTCGAGCGCGAGCTGGTCCCGCTGTGCCTCGAGGAGGGGATTGGCATGATCCCTTACAACCCGCTTGCGGGCGGGATGCTCTCGGGCAAGCACGACTTCAGCAAGCCCCCGTCCCAAGGGACTCGCTTCACCATCCCCAACGCAGGCCCGATGTACCAGGACCGCTACTGGCATCAGCACGTCTTCGACACAGTGAGCGCGTTCGTCAAGCTCGCGACCGAAGCCGGGTTGAAGCCGGCCACGCTCGCGATCGCCTGGGTTTTGAATCAGCCCGCCGTGACCGCGCCGATCATCGGCGCCACTCGCGCCGATCAGCTCGACGACACGCTGGCTGCGCTCGAGGTCAAGCTCGATGAGCCGCTGGGGGCCAAGCTCGACCAGCTAACCCGTGAGTTTCGTCGCGGGGACGCCCCTCGCTGATGCACGCGGGGGACCTGCTCGCGGAGATGCTCACGCGTTACGGCGTGACGCACGCGTGTTCGGCCAACCTGGCGGCCAGACGGTCGCCCCTGTACGACGGAATCTCCCGGCGCTCACCCCGCATCAAACACCTGCTGGTGCGAGACGAACGGTCGGCCGCTTATGCCGCCGACGCCTTCGGGCGCCTGACCGGGCGGCCGATCGCGTGTGGGTCACCCGAGGCGGGCGCCCTGGTCGACTGCTGGCCCGTCTGCAACGCAATCTCGCAATGAAGTGAGCTGAAATGAACCCAAGACCACTGGACGGAAAAGTCGCGATCATCACCGGCTCCTCTCGAGGCATCGGGAAAGCGATCGCGGAACGGTTTGCCGCGGAGGGCGCCAAAGTGACCGTGAACTGGGTCGGCGGCGAGCGCGAGGCGATGGCTGTGGTCGAGGGGATCAAGCATCGTGGCGGCGACGCCCTGTCGGTGCGCGCTGACGTTGCTCGCCTGTCCGACGTGCAACACCTGGTGCGAGCCACGCTCGAACACTTCGGGCGGATTGACGTCCTGGTCAACAACGCCGGGATCATGGTCGGCAAGGGCGTGCTGGAGACGACCGAGGACGAATGGGACAGAACGATCGACATCAACCTCAAGGGCGCCTATCTGTGCTCCAAAGAGGTTGCCCCGGTCATGCTCCGCCAGGAGTCCGGGAAGATCATCAACATCTCGTCCAACTCCGGCCTGTATCACCCTTCCGCCATGCGCTTCACCGAGTACGTCACGTCGAAAGCGGGCATGAACGGTCTCACCAAGGCGATGGCCCTGGCGCTCGGGCCGCACGTCACCGTCAACGCGATCTGTCCGGGGTGGATCAAGACCGACATGATCGAGGGGACTGATCCTGAGCTCGAGCGAACTGTCCTCGACGAGACGGCATTGAGGCGCTGGGGCACGCCGGACGAGGTGGCGTCGTCCGCGGTCTTCCTCGCTTCGAGCGAGGCGGACTTCATCACGGGCGAGCTGTTGATAGTGGCCGGCGGCCGAGGCATGCACTAGAGCCGTCGCTAGCGGGGGCCGGCAAGCTCCTCGGCCTGGGCGGCGATGGCGGCGAAATGGCGTGGATCGAGCGCCGCGCGTCCGACGAACAGGCCGTCGACTCCGTCCTGCTCCAGGAGGGGTGTCGCCGAGTCACGGTCGACGCTGCCCCCATAGACCACGCGCAAGGCGACGCCGCCTCCGTCCTGCGTGCGAAGCAAATCGGGTATACCGCGATGGACCGCGCCGGCGTGTCGCGGATCGGCCGCCGCGGCGGCGACGCCGATGGCCCACACCGGCTCATAA
>JBOHUP010000414.1:0-4949 GCA_050734615.1 Candidatus Dormibacteraceae bacterium
CGCCTGCTGACCGGGCCCCAAGGCTCGGTGGTCGGCGTCCTCGACCGCGACGTCCTCAACCTGTGCGGCAACAACTATCTCGGTCTGGCCGACCACCCGGCGGTGGTCGCGGCGGCGAAGGAGGCGCTCGACCGCTGGGGGTACGGCATGGCCTCTGTGCGGTTCATCTGCGGCACTCAGGAGGTGCACAAGGAGCTCGAGGCCGCCCTGACCGAGTTCCTCGGCACCGAGGACACGATCCTCTACTCGTCTTGCTTCGACGCCAACGGCGGCCTTTTCGAAGCGCTGCTGGACTAGCGGGACGCGGTGATCTCCGATGCGCTGAACCACGCCAGCATCATCGACGGCATTCGCCTTTGCAAAGCACGGCGCCTTCGCTACGCCAATCGGGACATGAACGAGCTCGAGCAGCAGCTCAAGGACAGCGCCGGCGCGAGGTTCCGGATGATCGTGACCGACGGCGTCTTTTCGATGGACGGTTACCTGGCGCCGCTGCCCGAAATCTGCGAGCTGGCCGATCGCTACGACGCCCTCGTGATGGTCGACGACTCCCACGCGGTGGGCTTCATGGGCGCCAATGGACGCGGCACCCATGAGCACCACGGCGTAATGGGCCGCATCGACGCCATCAGCGGGACCCTCGGCAAGGCGCTTGGCGGCGCCAGCGGAGGTTATGTGTCGGGGCGCAAGGAGCTCGTCGCGATGCTTCGTCAACGTTCGCGTCCCTACCTGTTCTCCAACTCGGTGCCTCCGCCTGTCGTCGCGGCGAGCCTCAAGGTCCTCGACCTGCTGCGGTCCGCGCAGGACCTCAGGCGGCGGCTGATGGAGAACACAGCGGTGTTCCGCGAGCGCATGACGGATGCGGGCTTCGACATCCTTCCAGGCGAGCATCCCATCGTGCCGGTCATGGTCGGCGACGCGGCCCTGGCGGCGAAGATGGCGGCAATCATGCTCGAAAAAGGTGTGTATGTGGTCGGCTTCTCGTTCCCCGTCGTCCCCAGGGGCAAGGCCCGCATCCGGACCCAGGTCTCAGCCGCTCATTCGCGGGAGGACCTGGAGCGCGCGGTGCACGCTTTCATCGAAACGCGAGAGGAACTCGGCGCCGTCCCTCAGTAGCGTCGCCTCCCCGCGCGTTTTCGGGGTGATGAGCGAACAGGAGCTGATGCTGGTCCGGGTTGGCCACGCGCTGTCTCAGATCGCGCGGCCGCACCGGTTCGACGAGGCGATCCCGGCCGAGTTGCAGGTCAATCTCAGGCAGCTCGGTCTGCCGTGCAGCCCGCTCACCCCGCGCGAGGAAGTGATCGCGCGCCTGTGGGCTCGCAAGCGAACCCTGCAGACGAACCTTGAGCCGCTATGGAGCGGACCCGGGCCCACGTCACCCGCAGCGGCCTGACCCAGCCACCGGACGGGGCGGAGGACGCCCAGGAGGCTGGGCTGACCTACACCTCTGACGTCGAGCCCGGCATTCGGCGCATGCGCCACGGCAAGGCATTCGTCTATAGCGACCCCGGGGGCAAAGCCGTACACGACCCCGCGACGCTGGACAGGATCCGCTCGCTCGCCATACCTCCGGCATGGGAGCACGTGTGGATCACGCCGCGGCCGCGCGGCCATCTGCAGGCGACCGGGCGCGACGCCAGGGGCCGCAAGCAGCATCGGTACCACCCACGGTGGCGCGAGGTGCGCGACGAAAACAAGTTCGGGCGCATGATCGGCTTCGCCAAGGTACTCCCGCGCATCCGCAGGCGGGTCGCCCGCGACCTGCGCCGTCCCGGGCTGCCTCGCGAGAAGGTCGTCGCGACGATCGTCAAGCTGCTCGAGACGACCTTTGCGCGCATCGGCAACGAGGAGTACGCGCAGCAGAACGGGTCATTCGGGCTGACCACGCTGCGTAACCGGCACGTCAAGGTCAAGGGCTCGACACTGCGCTTCATGTTCAGAGGCAAGAGCGGCCGCGAGGTCGAGGTCGGCGTGACCAACCAGCGAGTCGCGCGCGTCGTCAAGCAGTGCGAAGAGCTGCCGGGTCAGAGCCTTTTTCAGTATGTCGATGCCAATGGGGAGCGAAGCACCGTCACCTCGGATGACGTGAACCAGTACTTGCGCGAAGCGAGTGGTGGCGACTTCACGGCCAAGGACTTTCGAACGTGGGCTGCCACTGTGCTCGCGACATGTGCGCTACGCGATACCGCGCAGTTCAAGTCCGAAACCGAGGCCAAGCGAAACGTGATCGCGGCCATCGACAGCGTTGCGCGCCGGCTCGGCCATACGCGCGCGATCTGCCGGCAGTCGTATGTGCACCCGGCCGTCATCGACACCTACATGTCAGGATCACTGGCTTCGACGCTGGCCGGCGTATCCGCCACCGCTCAGGGACTTCTGGCTGACGAGCTGTCCGCGCTGGCTCTCTTGAAAAGTTGCGCCAGGCGCCAGATGGCGTCACGGTCCGGCCGGATCGTCAGGCCGGCCCAAGAACGCAGCTCGAAAGCAGCGTGACGTCCAGCAGCCTCATTGACGTCGAGCTCCTGGCGATCCGTGTCGTGGCGGGCGGCTTTCTCGTCGTGGTGTTCGCGATGGTGGCCGACATCCTCAAACCGCGGATATTCGCGGGTCTGTTCGCCGCGGCACCGTCGGTTGCCACCGCCAGTCTCCTGGTGTCCGGGCTATCGAGAGGGGCGGCCCAAGATCACGCATATGCCGCGGGCATGATCGTGGGGGCGGCAGGACTCTTGCTGTACAGCGTGGCCGCCGCATTCCTCGTCGGACAGGTCGGAGCTGTGGCCGGCAGTGTCCTCGCTTGGGTGGCCTGGGCCGTGCCCGCCCTCGTCCTGTTCTGGCTCTTCCTGCGATGAAGCGCGAGCGGCCCGTGCCGTCGGTCCACCCCGAGGAGATTCGCTCGCACAAGTTCAAGGACTATGCCGCCCGTTTTTGTTTTGGCGCGGCCATCTCGCTTGTCGCAGGATTGATCGGCATGCGGTTCGGCCCTCATGTGGGAGGCATCTTCCTGGGCTTTCCAGCCATCCTCCCCGCGTCGCTCACGCTGATCCAGAAGAAGTCAGGCCGGACCGAAGCCGCAATCGATTCGGAAGGCGCTGTACTCGGCTCACTGGCGCTTCTGGCGTTTGCCGGCTTTACGTGGTTATTTGCGGTGAACCTGGGTGTGCCCTGGACGCTGGTGCTGGCGCTCGCCGTTTGGCTGGGGATCGCGGTGCTCCTATACGCGGTGGTCATGAAGACCCTGCACGGCGAGCCAGTCCCCACTTGATCGACTCAGTCGGTCCGGACCTCTGCTCCGTCCTGCGCCCAGCGCGTGTGATAGGCGCCCTCTCGGTCGGTCCGATGGTATGTGTGGGCGCCGAAGTAGTCACGCAGGCCCTGAATCAAGTTGGCGGGACCACGCTCACGCCGGTACCCGTCGTAGTAAGCAAGCGATGAGGCGAACGCCGGGATCGGAACGCCCTCGTCGACCGCGACCTTGACGACCCTCCGCCAGGCCGGCTGCGCCTTGGCCAGCGCTTCAGAGAAGAAGGGGTCGAGCATCAGGTTCTCGAGGTCCGGCTTGCGGTCGTACGCCTCTTTGATCCGATCGAGGAACTTCGCCCGGATGATGCAGCCGCCTCGCCAGATCGTCGCCAGGGCCCCGAGGTCGAGGTTCCAATCGAACTCTTTCGAGCCGGCCGCCAGGTGCTCGAATCCCTGGGCGTACGCGACGATCTTGGCGGCGTAGAGCGCGTCCTGCACGTCGCCGGCGAGGTCCTTCGGCGCTTTCGTCTGCTTGGGCCCGCGAAGGATCTTCGACGCTTTCACGCGTTGGCCCTTCTGGCTCGAAAGAGCGCGCGCGAACACTGCCTCCGTGATGCCCGTCAGAGGCACGCCGAGCTCGAGCGCGGACTCGCTCGTCCAGCGGCCTGTGCCTTTCTGCTCCGCCTCGTCCTCGATCGCGTCGACCAGGGCAGATTTGCCAGCGCCGTCGGCCTTGGCCAGCACATGCGACGTGATCTCGATCAGGTAGGACTGGAGCCTGCCCTTGTTCCATTCGTCAAACAGCGACGCCAGCTCGCGAGCCTCGAGGCCGAGCGACTGCCGCAGCAGGTCGTACGCCTCGGCGATGAGCTGGATGTCGGCGTACTCGATTCCGTTGTGGACCATCTTCACGAAGTGGCCGGCGCCATCGGGCCCGATGTAAGTGCAGCACGGCACCCCGTCGACCTTGGCGGAGATCACGACGAGCATGTCTTCGACTCGTGCGTAGGATTGGCGCGTGCCGCCCGGCATGATGCTTGGCCCCAGCAGCGCGCCCTCCTCCCCACCCGACACGCCGGCGCCGATGTAACCCAGGCCACGCTTCTCGGCCTCGGCGACCCGACGCCGCGTGTCGTGAAACAAGGAGTTGCCGCCGTCGATGATGGTGTCGCCGGGCTGCAACACCCTGGAGAGCTCTTCGATCGAATCGTCGACAGGGGACCCAGCCTTGACCATCAGGAGGATCGCTCGGGGCGGCTTGAGAATCGCGGCCAGCTCTTCGAGCGATCCCGCCGCCTTGAACTCGCCCTCGGCGCCGTGCGCGGCCATGAACTCGTCGGTGCGCCGGCGTGTGCGGTTGTAAACCACCACCTCAACGCCATGCGAAGCCAGGTTGCGGGCCAGATTCTGGCCCATGGTCGCCAGACCGACGACACCAATCTCGTGGCTGGTCATCCACACACCTTAACCAAGGGAAGCCGGCCCGGTGTGCGTTCTCGTTCTGATGGGTGAAATACGCCGGGATGACGCGCGCCGTGAGTCAGCACGTGTCTAGCTCGTATCAGATCAGGCAGGAAGCGGGCGGTCACGCCAGAAGGGCCCTCTCCCGGTCCGGGATCGAGTTCCTCGAACGCGTCGGCTACGTGGCGCGCGGGCTTGTCTACTGCGTCATGGGAGCGCTGGCGCTCGGGCTGGCGCTTGGGGTGGGC
>JBOHUP010000415.1:0-3212 GCA_050734615.1 Candidatus Dormibacteraceae bacterium
TCCGGCACGGTCGCGGTACTCGCGGTGGTCGGATTGCTCGGCCTGGCCGCGCACGCGGGCGGGTCGGTCGGCCAGACCATCGACAGCGCGATCGGTGGCATGGTGGGCCCGTTCGGGACTTGGGCGCTGCTGATCGCACTGCTCTTGATCGGCCTGATCGTGACGATCCATTTCAGCCCCGGCGCCTTGATCGCGGGTGCCGTCGGCGCCGGGCGCGCGGCGTATGCCGAACGACTGAGGATTCAAAACCTGGTGGCCCTGCCCGTCTCGGAGAAGCCGAAGCCGCCCAAGCCGGCCAAGGCCGTGCCTGCCCGGACCGACGCCCTCGTGCGCTCGGCGGCAAGCTTCGCCGCCGCGGTTCCGATGC
Source organism: Candidatus Dormibacteraceae bacterium (assembly GCA_050734615.1). Lineage (GTDB taxonomy): Bacteria > Chloroflexota > Dormibacteria > Dormibacterales > Dormibacteraceae > DASXBJ01. The sequence goes on from JBOHUP010000415.1 coordinate 368, forward strand.
TTGAGCCGGCAAGACCCTGGGAGGTCGACGAGACCGGAGCCCAAGACGCGGCCGCCGGTGTTTCCGAAAGGCAGGATGCATCGCCGGCGGCGGGTCGCGATGCGCCACCGCCGGCCGCGATGCGTGTGGTGGCCGAGCCTGAGGACGACCTGCCCGAGGTCGACTGGAAGCTGCCTTCGATCGCGCTGCTGGACACAGTGACCGCGCGGCGCGAGCGGATGGCCGACGAGATCAAGCGCAACGTCAAGATCATCGAAACCGCGCTCGAGACGTTTGGCGTCGCATGCAAGGTCGTCGGCGTCAACCCGGGGCCGGCGGTCACCCAGTACGAGCTTCAGCCGGGCGCCGGCGTCCAGGTCAAACGCATCACCGCCCTTCAGAACGACCTCTCGCTCGCGCTGGCCGCGGCGCCGCTGCGCATCGAAGCTCCCATCCCCGGCAAGTCCGCTGTGGGGATCGAGGTGCCCAACAAGTCGGCCAGCCTGGTGACGATCCGCGAGGTGCTCGAGACTGCGGCGTTCCGCGAGGGAACCAACAAGCTGGCGCTCGGCCTGGGCAATGACGTGTCGGGACAGTCGATCGTCGCCGACCTCACGCGCATGCCGCACCTGCTCATCGCCGGAGCGACCGGCCAGGGCAAGAGTGTGTGCATCAACGCGCTCATCACCAGCCTGCTCTTCCAGGTCACGCCCGACCACCTTCGCCTGCTCCTGATCGACCCCAAGCGCGTTGAGCTGACCGGTTACAACGGCCTGCCGCACCTCGCGCTGCCGGTCCTGGTCGAGTCTCACCAGGCCGCGGCCGCGCTGCGCTGGGCCGTGGCGGAGATGGACAGGAGATACAAGCTTTTCTCTGCCGAGAGCGTGCGTAACATCGCCGCCTACAACGACAAGGCGACCCAGAAGCTCGCCCGGCCGCTGCCCTACATCGTGATCGTCATCGACGAGCTGGCCGACCTGATGATGGTCGCGGCCGGCGAGATCGAAGAGCTGATCTGCCGGATCGCCCAGCTCGCGCGCGCAGTGGGCATCCACCTGATCATCGCCACACAGCGGCCCTCGACCGACATCATCACCGGCCTCATCAAGGCCAACATCCCGTCGCGAATCGCCTTCGCGGTCGGCTCGCAGGTCGACAGCCGGGTCATCCTCGACACAGGCGGCGCCGAGAAGCTGCTCGGCCGCGGCGACATGCTGTACCAGCCGGTGGACGCCGGCAAGCCGACGCGCATCCAGGGCGCGTTTGTCAGTGACCCCGAGGTCGAGGGGGTGGTCAGCTTCTGGAAGTCGCAGGGCGGTCCTAGATACATGGAGGAGATCCTCGAAGAGGGCTCGGGCACGGCATGGGAAGGCGAGAAGCGCGAGGAACGCAAGCTGGATCCGCTCTTTGCGCGGTCGGCTCGGGCCGTCGCGGCCGAGGGAGCGGCTTCGGTCTCACTCGTGCAGCGCAAGTTCAACGTCGGCTACTCCCGGGCGGGACGGATCGTCGACCAGCTTGCGGAGAACCACGTGGTCGGCGGTTACCAGGGGTCGAAGTCGCGTGAGGTCTTGATGACCCTGCCCGACGTCGATGACCTTTTAGAGCGACTGGGCATCGAATGACGGTAGGGACTCTGCTGGCTGCGAAACGCGGCGAGCGAGGCCTCACCATCGAGCAGGCGGCGACAGCGATAAGGATCCGCGCGGAGTACCTGCTGGCCCTCGAGGCCGACGAGCTCGAGTCCTTCGCCGCGCCCGTGTACGCCAAGGGATATCTCAAGACTTACGCCATGTACCTGGGCCTGGACCCCGAGCCGCTGGCGGCGAGCACCGACCACGCGGCCCCGGCGCCCCGGCTGGCGCTCGGCCTCGGCCGGTCCGCCCGAAAGCCACGAATGGCGTTGACGGGACGGGCGGCCGGCGCCGCCGGCCTGGTCCTGCTGGCCGTCGCCTTCGCCGGGTATGCCTGGCGGCAGATCGCCGCCGACCAGCGTCCGGCCCCAGTCCCCGTCGCTTCGCAGCTCGGCACGGTCACTGGACCGGCGTCGCCCTCGACGTCGCCGTCCGTGCAGGCCCGTCCGATCGTCGTCGGAGTGCGAGTCACAGATGCGGTCTGGATCAACGCGGTGGTCGATGGCGCGCCGCAATACGCCGACTCAGGACGAACACTTGCGGCGGGGTCCGTCGTTTACTTCACGGGAGTGGACGTCAAGATCACCAGTGGCCGGGCTTCAGCGACGTTCATCACCATCGATGGACACAGCGTCGGGTCGCTCGGCGTGGGGGTGGCCACTCGGGAGTTCTCATCGCAGAGCTCGCAGCAATCGTGAACGTCTCCAACGCTCTGACCCTGAGCCGGCTCGTCGCCATTCCGGTGCTCATGGCGCTGCTTCTGGTGAGGTTTCCGGGACACGACCAGGTGGCGGCTGCCGTCTTCATCCTTTTCTCGCTGACCGACACACTCGACGGGCAGCTGGCACGCCGTCGCGGCACGGTGAGCGACCTGGGCAAGTTCCTGGACCCGCTGGCGGACAAGCTGTTCGTCCTTTCAGTGTTGATCGTGCTCATCCAGGAGGGCCTTGTGGCCGCGTGGGTCGTGGTGGTGATCTTCTCGCGGGAGCTGATCATCACGATCTTGCGGTCCGTTGGCGCGAGTCAGGGGCGGGTCATCGCGGCGGCGCCGCTGGGCAAGACCAAGACGATCACGCAGATGAGTGCTGTGACCCTGCTCATCCTGCAGAGGCCGTACCCGTGGCTGGTACCGCTCGCCGAGGTCGCGGTCGGCTTTGCGATTGTTTTCACGATCTGGAGCGGGTTGGACTACATCTGGCGCTTTCGTTACCTGCTCGGTCCGTGGGACAGCTCGC
>JBOHUP010000416.1:0-5235 GCA_050734615.1 Candidatus Dormibacteraceae bacterium
ATGCAAGGCCGAGCCGACCGTGCCGCCGCACGCGGCCGCGGCCGCCACAGCGGCCAGGGCCGCGGCGAGTCTGCCGGGTGAAGCCCTCCAGCCTCGCGTTTTCATCAACAAAGGCAACGCCACTTTGCGCTTCGGGTTACGTTTCCGGTAGCATCCACCCTCTGAAGCAGGGCCTCCGACCCTCACCCCCAGGGCATAGCTCGAAGGGGTACGCAAGGCGGACGGCTGCTGCTGTCCGTTTTGTTTTATCTGGTTGGAGGAATAAAGCAACCCTGAACTTGGCCGAGGTAGCGTCTCATCTCGTTTAAAGAGTTAAGGATCAACGATCAGATCCGGAGCTCCGAAGTGCGGCTGATCGACGACCAGAACAACCAGCTTGGCGTGCTGTCTCTGGACGCAGCCCTGCGCATTGCAAGTGAGAAGGGGCTCGACCTCGTGGAGGTGGCGCCGCAAGCGCAGCCGCCGGTCTGCCGCTTGATGGACTACGGACGCTACAAGTTCGAGACCATCAAGCGCGAGAAGGACCAGCGCCGCAAGCAGAACGTCATCAAGCTCAAAGAGATGAAGCTTCGCCCGAAGGTGGCCGAGCACGATTTCCAGACCAAGTTCAAGGGTTTGCGGCAGTTCCTCGAAGCAGGCGAGAAGGTAAAGGTGACGATTATGTTCAGGGGCCGCGAGATGGTCCACCAGGAGATCGGGCGCAGGATCCTCGACAGGGTCGCGGACGACGCGCGCCCATTCGCGGTGGTCGAGCGCGCGCCACTGCTGGAGGGCAAGAACCTCTTCATGATCCTGGCGCCGAGCCGGCAGAGCGCCCCCAAGGAGGCAGCGAACAGTGCCTAAGATCAAGACCCGGAAGGGGATCGCGAAGCGGATCCGAGTCACGAGCACGGGCAAGCTGATGCGGGCGGCTTCGTTCAAGAGCCACCTGCTCGAGCACAAGTCCCAGAAGCGCAAGCGCAACTACGAGGACGAGCAGGCCGTGCACAAGTCAGACCGCAAGGCTGTCCGCCGGGCGCTGGGGATCTAGGCCATGGCGCGTGTCAAGCGCGGCGTTCCGGCTCATCGCCGCCACAAGGCGATCCTCGACCGCGCCAAGGGTTTCCGTCTCTCCAAGAAGCTTCTCTTCCGCCCCGCCAACGAGGCGGTGCTGCACGCCATCGCATACGCGTTCCGAGACCGCAGGCGCCGCAAGCGCGAGATGCGGCAGCTGTGGATCGCGCGCATCAACGCCGCGTCCCGCCAGTCGGGACTGCCTTACAACAAGCTCATGCACGGCCTTCGCCAGGCAGGAGTGGAGATCGACCGCAAGGTGCTGGCTGACCTGGCCGTGCGCGACAGCGGTTCCTTTGCTCAGCTGGTGGAGGTTGCGAAAAAAGCTCTCTGACCAGCCGCTGATCTCCAGCCCGGACAACGAGATCATCCGCCGCTTGCGGCGTCTCGCCCGCCGGCGCGAGCCAGGTCTCGCCCTCCTGGAGGGCGCGCGCGTGCTCGCCGAGGCAGAAGCTGCGCACCTCGAGCTCGAGCTCGTGGTGGTGCGGGAGGGCGACCGTTACGACGGCGGTGCCAGCCGCCTGGTGACAGTTACCAAAGGAGTCTTTCGCGAGTTGACGCAGACCGTGACCCCGCAGGGCGTCCTGGCCATCGCCAGGGTGCGCGAGTCAGAGCCCGCAGAGGCAATCGCAGCGGCGCGCGCGGCGCGCTGGCCGCTGGTGGTGCTGGACGGCGTGCAGGACCCGGGCAACGTGGGGGCCATCTGCCGTACTGCGGCGGCGGCGGGTGCGCCCGCCCTTGCCCTCCTTGAGGGAACCGCCGACCCATACGGAGCCAAAGCGGTGCGCGCTTCAGCAGGCAACGTGTTCCGGCTGAAGGTCGCCCGCACGGCCTGGCAGGACCTTGACGGCCTCGACGGATACGGCGCGGCGGCTGCCGGGGGCATGCCCCTGGCCGAGGCGCCGGTGGAGAATGCGGGCATGATCGTGCTCGGCAGCGAGGCCCATGGGCTCTCGCGCGGTGACCTGAGGCTCGTCACCGTACGCCTCAGCGAGGGGGTGGAGTCTTTGAACGTCGCCGCCGCGGCAGCCTTGATCCTGTTCGAGATCCGCCGGAGGCTTGCCGCATGAGCGACCCCTCCGCGCTGACCACCCAGGCTCTCGCCGACATAGCGAAAGCACAGACCGCTGACGAGCTCGAGTCGATCTCGGTTGAGTACCTCGGCCGCAAAGGCGGCCAGGTCAGCCGCCTTCTGTCGGGCATCGGCAAGCTCGAGCCCGCGGAGCGCGCCGCCCTCGGCCAGGCGGCCAACGACGCGAAGAGGGCGATCGAGACGGCCCTGTCCGCGCGCCGCGAGCAGCTCGAAGCCGCACGCCTGGCGGACATCGCCGAAACCGAAGCGATCGACATCACCTTCCCCGGACCTCCGCTGGAAAGAGGTCATATCCACGTCCTGACCCGGATGCGCCGGCAGATCGAGACGGTGCTGGAGAGCCTCGGCTACCAGGTGGAGCAGGGTCCCGAGGTCGAAACCGAGTGGTACAACTTCGAGGCCTTGAACATCACGGCCGGTCATCCCGCCCGCGAGAACTGGGACTCGTTTTACTTCAGCCATGAGCTGCTGCTGCGGGCCCACACGTCACCGGTTCAAATCCGCGCCATGCAGCGGATCAAAGAGCCGCCCGTCTACATCATCACGCCGGGCCGGTGCTACCGGCGCGACGCTCCCGAAGCGACCCGGCTGCCGTACTTCACCCAGGTCGAGGGCCTAGCCGTGGACAAGGGCCTGACCGTGGGAGATATGAAGGGAACGCTCCTTTTCATGATCCAGTCCCTGTACGGCCGCGAGCGCAAGGTTCGCGTACGACCGAGCTACTTCCCCTTCACCGAGCCGAGCTTCGAGTTCGACGTAACTTGCGGGATCTGCGGCGGCATGGGCTGCAAGAGCTGCCGCCACAAGGGGTGGCTGGAAGTCGGCGGTTGCGGGATGGTGCACCCGCAGGTGCTGCGTAACGGCGGCATCGACCCGACCCGGTGGAACGGTTACGCGTGGGGCTTCGGGATCGAGCGGATGGCGATGCTGAAGCACGACGTCGACGACATCCGCCTGTTCTACGAATCCGACCTGCGCTTCCTGGAGCAGTTCTGAACGCCGGTGAAGCGGCCAGCCCGGCGCTCCTGGCCCGAAACCCGCACCCCGTCACCGCGATTTAGGACCCGGCAAGGTAGGGTCCACTAAGAGATGCGATTTTCCTACGAGTGGCTCGGCGATTTCGTCGACCTCGACGGCGTCGCACCGAAGGAGGCCGCCGAGGTGCTGACCCGGCTCGGCGTCGAAGTCGAGTCGCTGACGGTCACCGACCTGTCCGAGATCGTCGTCGGCAAGGTGCTCGAGCAGGTCGCGCATCCGAAATCCAACAAGCCGCTCTGGATCCATCAGGTGGACCTCGGCGACCGAATCCAGCAGATCATCGCGGGCGCCCCGAACGCTGTCCCGGGCAGCCTGGTCCCGGTCGCCCTACCCGGCACCACCGTGCCCAACGGCACGGTGGTGCGGGACGCGAGGATCGCCGGCTACGACGCCCGCGGGATGCTGTGCTCCGCCGAAGAGCTCCTGCTCGGAAACGACCACTCCGGGATCCTGATCCTCGAAGGTGGCGTGCCGGGACAGCCTTTGACGTCGGTGATCCCGAACCAGGCCGTGATGGAGGCCGAGATCACCTCGAACCGGCCCGACTGCATGGGCCACCTGGGCATCGCCCGCGAGCTGGCGGCCGGGCTCGAGCGGCCGATGAAACGGGACTTCATGCCCTCTTTCACCGGGACGGCCAATCCGCCTGGCAAGGACCTGATCAAGGTCACAATCGACGACTCTGAGCTGTGCAGCCGCTACATCGGCGGCGTGATCAAGAACGTAAAAGTCGGTCCGAGCCCAACCTGGTTGCAGCGCCGCCTCACCGCATGCGGAGTCCGGCCGATCAACAACGTCGTCGACATCTCCAACTACGTGCTGCTCGAGTACGCACAGCCGCTCCACATTTTCGACCTCGCCAGGGTGGCCGGATCTGAGATCCATGTGCGCCGGGCGCGCGAAGGCGAAAAGCTCCTGTGCCTCGACGGGATCGTCCGCAACCTGACGCCGGAAATGCTGGTGATCGCCGATGCCAAACGGCCGGTCGCGATCGCCGGAGTGATGGGAGGCGAGGAATCAGCGGTCACCGACGGCACCACCGAGGTCGTGCTCGAGGCCGCCACGTTCAGTGGCCCTAGCGTCCGGCAGACATCGCGCACATTGGGCCTGCGCACGGAGGCCTCGGCGCGTTTCGAGCGGGCGCTTCCGCCCGAGCTGGCGCTGGCCGGCGCTCGGCGAGCCGCGGCCCTGATCACCGAGCTCGCCGGAGGCGCCGTCCACCGCGAGTGGGTGGACGTTTACCCGCGACCCCAGGAACCGGTCCGCGTCAACTTGCGGCCGGCGCTCGTGGACGAGGTCCTCGGCACTCACGTGCCCCTTGAGGAGGCCGAGGCGATCCTCAAGCGGCTGAACTTCCACGTCAAGGTGTTGAGCGACGGCGACTGGGACGTACTGCCGCCGGTGTTCAGGCTCGACGTGACGATCCCCGAGGACCTGGTCGAAGAGGTGGGCCGTGTTTACGGCTACGACCGGGTCCCCCCGACGCTGCCCGGTCGCCGGCATGGCGAGTGGACACCTTCCGCCCCGAGCATGGACCGGCGCCTGGACGCATGTCGCGAGGTGCTCGCCGGGGCAGGTTTCACCGAAACGTGGAACCCGGCGCTCGTGTCCGGCCGCGTCCTGGAAGCTCTGCGCATCTCGGCCCGAGCGCTGCGCGTGGCCAACGCCCTGAGCGACGACATGGACACGATGCGCACCTCGCTGCTGCCTTCACTGCTCGGCGCGGTGGCGCTGAATCGCGACCGCGGGCGAGCCGACATACGCATATACGAGATCGCTGCGGCCTTCCTCGCTCGCGTCGGCGCGAAGGCGGTCCAGCCGGAGGAGCCCCTTCGGATCGCCGCGGTGGCCGGCGCCGGATCGACGGCCGCTTCTGGGCGTGAGGCCTTCTATGCCCTCAAGTCCGTGCTCGCGGGCTGTGTGGAGGCCCTGTCGGCGCCGGCCTGCACCTACCAGCGCGCGGGAGGCCATCTTTTCCATCCCGGCCGCTGCGCGGCCGTGATCATGGAAGGTCGGCAGCTCGGCTACATCGGCGAGCTGCATCCGACGGT
>JBOHUP010000417.1:0-1951 GCA_050734615.1 Candidatus Dormibacteraceae bacterium
GACGAACACCGCGCCTGGGATGTGCCCGCGGCCGTACTCGTTCTGACCGTTACGGCCGAGGAGGTACCAGCGGAAGTCCACGACCCGCACGTCTTCGTCGCCGGCGTGGTCGTGCAGCCAGCCGGCATCGATAAGCGGGCCGAAGCTCATGAAGCGGTGACGACGCGGGTGTCGTGGCAGAAGTGAACGGCATGAGGATGCATGCCGTGCAGCATCTTCAAGGACCCTGCCCAGGCTTCGCGGTTCGCGTGCTGACCGTTCCAAATCGAGAGGTCCGCCTCTTCGACGTCTCGATATATGTCGGCGGTGTAGGCGGCGTCGCCGATCATCACCGCCGAGCCGTCAGGCGTGTCGACAAGCACGCTCTGATGGCCAACCGTGTGTCCCGGGGTGGCCACGACCTTCACCCCCTCCGCTATTTCCGCATCGCCGTCCAGGAGCTCAAACCTCGCACCGGCGAAGTCGAACCACTCGGCGGTCGTCTTCTCCTGCCGTCTCGCACGGTCCAGCTCGGCGCGCTGGACGTAAAACGGCGCGTGCCTGAAAACGGCGTTCTGGCCGCAGTGGTCGAAATGCAGATGGGTGTTGATGACGATCCGCACGTCCGCCGGGCTGAGGTCATGCTCGGCCAGCACATCGGCGGCGTGACGATTGACCACCCGCCACTCTTTGACCAGCTCGGTGGGCCACCCGACTCCGGTGTCGACCAGGATCACGCCGGCTCGCGGGTGCTTGATCGCAAAGCCGTGCACGGGCATGGGGTTCTTCTCGATTCGCGCCAGGTGCAGCCGGACGATCTCGAGGTTCACGGCAGGAAGGGAGATACCGCGAACAGGGTGAACAGCAGGGCAAGGTAGAGGATCGAGTAGGCGAAGACGCGTCGAGTCCAACCGTTCCCTCGGAGATCGAGCAAGGTGATGCCCACAAACCCGAGGCCAAGCAGCATCGCGCCCACAAGGTAGGCGACGCCGGCGGAGGCTGTGAAGAATGGGACCGCGCTGACCGCAGCCGTGAGGACTGCGTACACCACGCTCTGGCGCTTCGCCACCCTCTCGCCACGGACGACCGGCAGCATTGGAATGTGCGCGCGGGCGTAATCCTTCTTGATCACATGGGCCAGCGCCCAGAAATGGGGCGGTGTCCAGAAGAAGATCACGCCGAACATGGCGAGCGCCGTGAGGTCGAGACCCCCTGTGGCCGCCGCCCACCCGACGAGCGGCGGCACCGCGCCCGCCGCGCCTCCGATCACGATGTTCTGGGGGGTCGCACGCTTGAGCCAGACCGTGTAGACGAAGACGTAGATCAACGTGCCGCTGAGCGCGAGGAGCGCGGCGAGTAGGTTGGCTCCGGCCCACAGCACGCCGAAGGCCAGCGCGTTCAGCGCCACGCCCAACGTCATCGCGTGCCACGGCGGAATGCGGCCGTCCGGCAGGGGGCGGCGCCGCGTCCGGCTCATCTCGGCGTCGATGTCGCGGTCGAACCAGCAGTTGATCGCGTGGGCGCCGCCCGCGGCCAGCGTGCCGCCCACCAGCACGGCGGCGATGGCGACCAGCCGCGGGTGGCCGTGCGACGCTGGGATCATCACGCCGATCGCTGTGGCATCCAGCAGCGCGACGATGCGCAGCTTGAGCAGGCTGATGTAGTCGCGCGCGGTGGCGGAGATTCCTCGCGGAGGCGCGACCGCGCTCAGGACGCTCAAGCGCCAGTCTTCTGAGCGGCCATCGACATGGCGGGCGCGCGATCCGAGCGTGGAAGCGTCAGCAGGGCGGTCGAAAGAATGCCGGTCCAGACGAGCGTCGCGATCGCCACGTGCAGGCCGTTGAACAGCCCTCCATCAGTCACGGCAGCGCCTGCGCCCACCGCTACCTGGACCACCAGCACGATGAGCGTGGCGAGCGCGAACCGCGCCAGGTTTCGACGTCGCATCGCCGCGACCAGCACATAGACGAGC
>JBOHUP010000418.1:0-2580 GCA_050734615.1 Candidatus Dormibacteraceae bacterium
CGCCACTTTGACCAAGAACACTGTGCGGCTGCCCAACAGCACAGCTACCTTTGACAAGCTGGCCAACCCCACGCATCTGCAGAATCTAGCTCTTCAACTGCTCGGCCTAACCGCCTCGTTGTAGCCAGAAGATGCACACCAACTCCGAGTTCAATCGGTCTCGCCGAACCTCAGGAACTTCGGTCTAGTCGGGCAACACAGTATCGACGGCGCGCCAGCAGTACCACGCGGCGACCGTTCGGTAGGGCTTGAAGCGGTCCCCCTCCGCGTGCAGGGCTTTGGGGTTGGGCAGATCCGCGACCCTGTGCGCCATCGCCCAGCCTTTCCGGACGCCGTAGTCGTCGACCGGCCAGACGTCGAGCCGGCGCAGCTGGAAGATCAGGAACATCTCCGCGGTCCAGCGGCCGATCCCGCGCACCTGGACCAGGCGGGCCACGATCTCGTCGTCTGACAGCCCGTCGACATCGTGGAGCGGAACGGTGCCATCGTCAACCTTGCGCGCCAGGTCCTGCACAGCGGCGGCTTTCGACCCGCTCAAGCCGGCCGACCGCATCGCGCCTTCCGGAAGCCCGAGCACCGCTGTGGGAGAGAGCGCGCCGGCGAACAGTTTCAGAAACCGGCCGTGAATGGTCGCCGCCGCCCCGCCGGCCAGCTGCTGGTACATGATCGAGCGCACGAGCGCCGCGAAGCTGTCATCGAGTGGGTCGCGCAGGTTCATCGCGCCCGCTCGCTTGATGAGGCTGGCCATGGCCGGGTCGCGGCGCGCAACGAGGCGGGTGCCCCGCTTCACCTCTTCGAGCGTGGCCGGCGAGTCGATCTTCAGGCGAACTCAGACATGAATTGGTGGAAGTCGTCCTGCGACATGCGGAGCTCGTCCTCGCCGAACTCCACGAGCGGCCGCTCCGGAATGTGCTCTGTGGTGGCGAAGTCTTCCATCGTAGTGTCGACATAGAGCAGCCCCGTCACGAGGTGTCCCGCGGCGCGGCCCTCTTCGACCACGCGCATCGCGGCCCGCCGGTCGGACGGGTCATGGTCCTCGCCGAGCTTCTTGAGCACGATATGCGAACCGTCGTGAAGCTGGACGTCTCGGGTGGTGCCGGGCTCGTAGTCGACGTGGACCTCCTCGAAGAACGGGATGAAGGAGACGTCTGCGATCGACTCCTCGTGGTCCTTGACCCAGCTGTAGCTCTTGGTCGAGCCGTCGTGATCGTTGAAGGTCACGCATGGCGAGATGATGTCGAGAATCGCGGTCCCGCGATGCGCAAGCGCCGCCTTGATCAGGGGCACGACCTGCTTGCCGTCGCCGCTGAACGAGCGGGCGACGAACGAACACCCCAGCGTTAGCGCGACCGCGCAGGGGTCGATCGGTTGGAAGGTGTTGACGGCCCCTTTCTTCTGCACCGAGCCGAGGTCGGCGGTGGCCGAGAACTGGCCCTTCGTGAGGCCGTACGTGCCGTTGTCTTCGATGATGTAAGTGCAGTCGATGTTGCGCCGGATCATATGCATGAACTGGCCGAGGCCGATCGATACAGTGTCCCCGTCCCCAGACACGCCGAGCATGATCAGATCGCGGTTGGCGAGGTGGGCGCCCGTGGTCAGCGCCGGCATGCGGCCGTGCACGCCGTTGAAACCGTGGGCCGTCTCGACGAAGTACGCGGGCGTCTTCGACGAGCAGCCGATGCCCGACATCTTGGCCAGGCGGTGGGGCTCGACACCGAGCTCGTAAAGGGCCTTGATCATGTGGTTGGTGATCGAGTTGTGCCCGCAGCCCGCGCACATGGTGGTGGCCGCGCCCTTATAGGCGTCTCGCGGCAGTCCGATTCGGTTCATGGTGGCGCTCATGCGGGCACGGCCTCCAGTTTCAGCAATGGTTCGGTGATGGCGACCGCCGGGATCGGCTGGCCGTTGTAGTGGCGGATCGATCGCACCCGGCCCACCAACTCGGCGGAGAGCGCAAGCCGGATGAGGTCGAAGACCTGGCCATCGCGGTTCTGCTCCACGACATAAACGTGCTCGTGCCGCGACACGAAGGCGGCCACCTCGTCGGCCAGCGGAAGCGCGCGCAGCCTCAGGTAGTCGACCGGCCTTTGGGCCGCCGCCAGGGCCTCGCGCGCCTCCATGACCGCGGCGTGCGTGGACCCGAACGCGATCACTCCAATGGAGGACTTGGCCGACTCGTCGACGACAGGCGCGGGCAGCTCGTGCCTTGCAGTGTCGAGCTTGTGGCTCAGCCGATCCATGTTGCGTGCGTACGCATCGGCGTTTTCGGTGTAGCGAGCCTTGTCATCGTGGCCTGAGCCGCGAGTGAAGAAGCCGGCCGCCGCGTGGTCGGTCCCCGGCAGGGTGCGGTACGCGATGCCGTCGCCGTCGACGTCTCGGTAGCGGCCCCATTCGCCGGCAAGCCGATCGAGGTCCGCCTTGGAGAGCACCTTGCCGCGGTCGAAGGGCTTGTCCGGATACTTGAACTCCGGGGTCATCCACAGGTTCATGCCGAGGTCGAGATCGGACAGCACGAACACCGGTGTCTGAAAGCGGTCGGCGTGGTCGAACGCCTCGCGGCCGAACTCGTAGCACTCCTCG
>JBOHUP010000419.1:0-8346 GCA_050734615.1 Candidatus Dormibacteraceae bacterium
GCTCCGACTCGGCGTGCTTGACCTGCTGAGCGGCATCTCGGGCAAGCGCGGCCCGTGGCTCGAGATCGGCCATACGCTCACGCAGCTGCGCCCGGCGGGTGTCGATCTCCACCCGCGCGTCGGCACCGGCCCGGACCATTCCGGCGTCGCGGTAGACGCCATCTCGCGTCACCTGCCGGCCGACCAAGACGTGCCCGAGCAGGCGGCGTGCGACGAGCTCGTAGCCGGGGCGGCAGCGCGTGTGCTCCAGCAGCGAGCACGGCAGCGGGTCGGGCGCCGGCACCGGGAAGAGGACGGTGCGCTGGTGCTGGCCGCCCGCGGCGGCCTGCGCCGCCGGCTCTTCGCCGACCTCGACCAGGGCATCGACGAGTGGGCCCAGCACCGCCGAGAGGGCCGCCTCGAAACCTGTTTCGGGGGTGATGACGTCGCTGAGCCGGACCAGGCCAGGACCCGCCTCCGGCCGCAGGGCATTCAAGCCTTCCAGCTCCGAGCGAAGCCTGGCGAGCGTGACGGCGGCCGTCTCGGCCGCCTCCGCGTCTTCTCGTGCCCGGGCCAGCTCAGACTCCGCCTCCGGAAGCAGGCCGGCCGCCACGGCCATCTCGTCCAGGCGTGCCGCCTGCTCTTCGAGGAACTCCCGCCTCGTGCGCTGGGCGGCCAGCGACGACGTGGCGCCGGCCGCCGCGCGCCGGGCCTGCTCCGCCTCGCGCCGGGCCTGCAGCAATTCAGTCTGGTCTGGACCGGCCGCAGCAGACACCACCGGCTCGGGAACCGCGCCCAGCGCCACGGCGGCCTGGTCGAGATCCCCCGCGAGCTGCGCCCGGACGGCCTCGGCTGCAGCGGACTGGGTGCGACCGTCGGAATCCTCCCGCGCCGCCGCCTTGGCCAGCGCTTGCTGGTTGGCAGAGCGCTCCTGGGCCAGCTGAAGCATGTGCTCGGCCTGGGCCAGGTCGAGGCGCAGGCGACCTAGCGTCCGCTGCCGCCCGAGGCGACGATCCTGGGCGGCCTGGATGTCGGCCCGCCAAGCCTGGAACTCGGACTCGGTCGAGCGAGCCTGCTCCCGGGCCTCGACGAGTCGCCGCTCAAAAGCCTGTGCCTGCGACGAAGCGCGCCGGTGTGCGTCTCGCGCCTCGCGCCACTCCTCCCACACGATGCTGCCGCGCAAAAGCTCCAGCCGGGCCGATGCCTCCGCCGCTTCGCGCGCCGACGCCGCCTGCACCCGCATCACCTCAACGCGTGGCTCGATCTCGGAGCGCAGATCTTCCAGGCGGAGCAGGTTCGCGGCGAGCTCGGTCAAGCGCTGGACGGCTTCTTGCCGACGGGCTTTCACGCCCCGGACCTGTGCGGCCTCCTCGAGCAGCTGCCGGCGTTCAGCGGCCGAGCAGACGACTATGTGCTCGATGTCGTGCTGGTCGATGATCGCGTAGGAGTCGACGGTCAGCCCCGTGGACGCCAGCATGTGGATCAGGTCGCGCCGGCGGACGCGTGTGCCGTTGATGTAGTAATCGCTCTCGCCATCTCGTTCGACGCGTCGCTTGATCGCCACCTCGTGGTAGTCGATGGGCAGCCGTCCCGCAGTATTGTCGAAGACCAGCGACACCTCGGCGAAGGACGCCCGCGAGCGCCGCTCACCACCCGCATAGATGACCTCCTCCATCTTCCGGCCGCGCAGGTCGCGAGCCTGACCGGAGCCGAGCACCCACTTGATGGAGTCGACGATGTTCGTCTTGCCCGAACCGTTGGGGCCGACGATTGCGGTGACCCCGCCTTCGAACCGGATCTCGGTGGTCCGGGCGAATGTCTTGAAGCCCAGCAGGCTCAGTGAGCGGAGGAACAAATTGGGGGCTAGGCTAGCAGATGTAGGGGTCGTTTGATCCTCACGCACAAGATGTGGTCGCTACTCGAGCGACTGTCCGAACTGCCGGCTCCGCGGCTCGGCCGGTGGTGGAGCAGGTTCTGGCTGCGGCTCGGTCGATGGGCTCGGCTCGGTCCACGGTTCGACCTTGGGCTCCAGCGCGATGATCTCCGCGGGCGCTTCAGCGCTCGGTGCATCCGCCGGCACGGCAGCTTCGCTTCGCTTTCGCGGGGCTCGCCTCGCTCGTGGTTTGGCGACCTTCGGGGCCACCTTGTCGCGGTCCGATCCCAGAATGGCCGCAAGGGCCGCTCTGGCGGCATCCTGCTCCGCCTCCTGCTTGGTCTCGCCATGGCCAGTGCCCAGCGGCTCGGCCGCGGCGAACACCACCGAGGTGTATTCGCGCTTGGTGCCGACGCGAGCGCCCTCGCTGTCATAGAACGGCGTCGCGCCGAACCGCTCCTGGGCGACCTGCTGCAGCCTGCCCTTGAAGTTTTCGTCCCGGGTCGGGCTGGCCAGTGAGCGGTAGCGATTGAGGTAGTAGTGGTACGCCGCGTCGTAGCCGGCGTCGAGGAACATGGCCCCCAGGACCGCCTCGAACGCGTTCGCCAGGAGCGACTTGAGGTTGCGTCCGCCGCCTTTCGCGATGCCCTTGCCCAAGTAGAGGTAGCTGCCGAGGTCCAGCTCCTCGGCGAGCTGGGCCAGCGTGTTGGTGTTGACCATGGCGGAGCGGGTCTGAGTCAGCTCGCCTTCGGTCGCGCCAGGGTGGTGCTTGTAGAGGAACTCGGCGCTGATCAGCTGCAAGACCGCATCGCCCAGGTACTCGAGCCGCTCATTGTCGCGAGGCGAGAGATGCGGGCTCTCGTTGGCGAAGGAGCTGTGAGTGACGGCCTCCAGCAACAGCCCGGGGTCGCGGAAGTGGATCCCGATCTTCTGCTGAAGAAGCTGCAGGGATTGCGCGAGCGGGGCAGCCTGCGGCTGTGCTATGAGCCGGCCTTCTCCTGGATGTATTCCCACGCCTGCCCGACGGTCGTGATTTTCTCAGCGTCCTCGTCGGGAATCTCCAGCCCGGTGTTCTCCTCGAACGCGTAGATCAGCTCCACCAGGTCGAGCGAATCGGCGTTGAGGTCCTCCTGGAAAGAAGCGTCCATCGTCACCTGCTCGGGCTCACATCCAAGTCTCTCGACGACGATGTTCTTGAAGTCCTCGAAGCTCAGCTTTTGAGTTTCCATACGCGGATTACTCTAACACCGCCGGAGGGCCGAGCCGCCGGGGGTCGGGGCTCCGAAGGGCCCCGACCCCGCGCGTATGGGATCAGTGGCGAGAGGTGACCGCTTGCTGCGGCGCCGCGGGCGCCATGCCGAGCTGGGTCATCAGGTCCACCCTGTCGAACAGCAGACGCTGCTGCTTGATGAGCCCACGGTCGACTGTGTAGACCTGGATGAACTCACCGCGCACCTTTCGGCCGGTCGCCGGGATGTCACCCATCGGTGTCTTCAGCGTTCCGTCATGGGTGCCCGTGAAGACGCCCTCGACGATGACCGTGCTGTCTTGCACGTACGTGCTCTTCGCCTCCACCCGCGCGTCCGGGAACGCGTCGATCCAGTGCTGGTTGTATGCCTTCACCGCCTGCGGCCCCTTGAGCGGCTTGTCTTCGCCGGTGAAGGTGGCTTCGATGTCCGGTGCGGCGTCCCGGGCCAGCGCCTCCATGTCATGCGCGTTGAACGCCTTGAAACCTCGCTCGACCACGGCCTTCGTCTCGGCGAGCGAGGAGGCCGCGATGTCGTAGATCTCGCGCTTGATTTCCGAGGTGTCCGTCCGGTGCTTCTGCAGAGACTCGGAGAGCTGCTTGGCCTTGGGCGCGAAGGTCTCGGCTGCCTGCTCGCTGTCATAGACGGCGATCGATATGGCGTCTCCGGTCTCGCGATTGACCAGCAGCAGACCGGCTCGCGCGCCATCGTGGGCCGCGAGCGCCGGCAGTGCGGATTCCCGGTACTCCTTGATCGCCTGGTCAAGCTCCGCCTTCTTGAACTTGGACTTGATCACGCCTGCGTTCATTTCACACCTCCAAAGAGCAATGTCTGACGCGGCTTGCGTTCGGCGCTCGTGCAAGGTGGCCCTCGGATCAGGCCAGGGTGCTGCGGCATATCCAAACCCCACTGTCGGATGCCGGCGACACCCTGATTCTGCACCCGGTCCTTCGAGGCGAGTCAAGGCACCGAAACCGAGTAGGCAACCAAAGGTCGCCTAGGTCGCCAGAGGAACCTCGGCCACCGCTACAGGGGTAGCCACCGCGATCGCAGCGCGTCCGGGCGCCAGCTCGCGCATCATCCCAGTGAGGGCCCGTTTCGGCCCCACCTCGATAAACGTGTCGCAGCCCATCTCGACCAGGGATCCCACGCACGCCGCCCAACGCACGGGCGAGCGGAGCTGCATCTCCATGACGTGGGGGATGCGGTCGCCGGTCACGTGGGGCCTGCCCGTCAGGTTGGCCATCACAGGGATCCGGGGCGAGCGCCACTCGATGCGATCGAGGGCGGCGCGCAGCCGTTCCGCGGCCGGCGCCATCAGCGGAGTATGGAAAGCGGCGCTCACGTTGAGAGGGATGACTCGCTTCGCGCCCGCCACCTGGAGCCGCTGCGCAGCAACCTCCAGCCCGGTAGCCGTGCCTGCTATCACGGTCTGAGTCGGCGTGTTGTAGTTGGCCGGCCAGGCGTCGTTCATGCCCGCCAGCGCCATCTCGACCGCCTGTGCGTCGAGCCCCAGCACAGCCGCCATCGAACTGGTGCCGGCGGGCGCCGCCTCGGCCATCGCCCTGCCGCGCTCGACCACTGCTTTGATCACCTCCGGCGCACCCACCGCTCCTGATACCGCGAGCGCCGCGTATTCGCCGACCGAATGGCCCGCCGCGGCCGCCGGCTCGATGCCGCGCCGCCGCAGAAGCATGGTCAGGCCGATTCCCGTGAAGCACAGGGCCGGTTGGGCGTTCTGCGTGAGGCGCAGCTCGTCGTCGCCCGCGCTGCTCAGAAGACGTCTCAGGTCCACGCCGGCAGCCGAGGCGCATCGGTCGCACAACGCCGAGATCTCAGGATCCGTGAGCAGCTCGATCCCCATGCCCTGCTGCTGCGAGCCCTGGCCGGGGAAGACGAACGCTATCTTCGTGTTACTCGGCGGCCTTTATGACTTCGCGGCCCGCGTAGTGTCCGCAGTTCGGACAGACCGCGTGCGGCCGCTTGGGGTGCTTGCAGTTGGGGCAGGGCTGGATCTGAACCAGGGCGAGCGCGAGGTGCGAGCGGCGGCGCCCCTTCTTCGATTTGGATAGCTTGACCTTCGGTAGAGCCATGGCTTCCGGAAGTTTACGTGAAGCTAGCTGGTGATCGCTTGGTCGGCGCCTTCTTCCGCGGGAGGCTGGTTTGTCTGCAGCGCCTCGACCCCGCGCCGCACGGTCGCCAGCGTGCGCCCCAGGTGGGCTTCGAGCTGCTTCAGCTGCTCCAGGGCATATCCCTCTGCTTCGCGGATGATCTGGTCCGACTTCGCCTGTGCGTCTTTCACCACCTGGGCCGCATGCCGCTCGGAGCGGCGGAGGATCTCATGCTCCGAAGCCGTCTCCTCGGCCCTCTCATTGGCCCGAGACATGATGCGTGCCGCCTCAGCGTGCGCCTCGGTGATGATGCGCTGCTGTTCGGAGACGGTCCAGTTGGCCTGCTTGATCTCGTCCGGTAGATTGAAGCGGACCTGGTCGATCAGCTCCATCATCTCGTCCTCGTTGACCATGACCTGAGTGGACAATGGAACGTGACGCGCGTTCTGGATCAGATAATCGAAACGGTCAAGCAGCTCGTCGACCTTTATCGGTATTTCTCCTTCAACGCTCTCGCAACCGGCGGCGGGACGAGGTCCGCAACGTTCCCGCCGTAGCTCGCAATGTCCTTCAAGATACTTGACGAGACGTAGATGTGGGCGAAGCCGGACATCAGGAACACCGTGTGGATGTCCGCGGCTAGCTTACGGTTCATCAGGGCCTGCTGCAGCTCGGCGTCGAAGTCCGAGTAGGCGCGTAGGCCCTTGACCAGCGTCGTCGCGCCACGCGAGCGAGCGAACTCGACGGTCAGACCCCTGAAGCTCGCCACATCGACCCGCTCGCGACTTTTGAGGGACGTGCTGATCAGCTGGATGCGCTCCTCGACAGTGAAGAGCGGCTGGCGCTTCTCCGGGTTCGCGGCTACGGCCACGATGAGCCGGTCAAAGATCCCCAGCGCCCTGTCCACCACGTCGAGGTGGCCGTTGGTGAAGGGGTCGAAGCTCCCCGGATAGACCGCGGTCTTGACCTTCGGCCGTGTGCTCATGCTCGGAGGACCGAGACAATCGTGTCTCCATAGCGGCGCTCGCGGTCGACTCGCAGATGCGTCAGGGTGGGCAGCAGCTGCCGCCGCGAGTGCTCCGCCAGCACCGTCCCGTCGGTCACCTCGCGGTCCAGCACCTTCAGCGCGCGGTCCAGCACGACATCCTCGTACGGGGGATCCAGGAACACGAAGCGCGCGGCCTTGATCGACTCGGGTGAGGTCTCGAGCCACCTCACGACGTCAGCCCTGACGACGTCCGCGCGTTCCTTGAGGCCGAGGGCGTCCAAGTTCTGGCGCAGGATAGCAAGACCGCGCGGCTCACGGTCCACGAACGTGACCACGGCCGCGCCGCGTGACAGCGCCTCGATCCCGAGGGCCCCCGATCCGGCGAAAAGGTCGAGCACGCGAGCGCCGTCGATGTCGTGGCCGACCATGTTGAAGATCGCCTGCTTGACCATGCCCTGCGTGGGGCGGATGTTCTTGTGCGCTTTCAGTCGCCGTCCCTTCGCCTCGCCACCGCTGACCCTCAGGTTGGGCAATGCTCAGGGCCTCACGCGGATGACGTCATCTCCACGCATCGATCCGATCCTCACTGCAGGATATGCGGCCGATCGCATGGCCTCTTCGAACCGGAGGCCGCCCTCGGGCGGGATGGCGACGAGCAGGCCACCGCTGGTCTGCGCGTCACACAGCATCAGCCGGAGGATCTCGCCGATCCCGCCCCAATCCACCCGCGATTCGTACGCCGCGTGATTGCGCCGGCTGCCGTCCGGGAAAAGATCGCGCCCGGCCAGCTCCCCCACCCCATTCATGAACGGGACCGAGCCGAGCTCGACATCGGCACCGCCCTTCAGGTTGGCCAGGTGGCCGATCAGGCCGAACCCGGTCACGTCCGTCGCGGCGGTGGCGCCGGCCTCGAGCATCGCTTCGGAGGCCTGCCGGTTGAGGAGGCTCATCACCGCGACGGCCTCGCGCTCAAGGGCGGGCGGGCACAGGCCTCGCTTGATCGCCGTGGCGACCAGGCCGGAACCCAGAGGCTTGGTCAGGTAAAGGTGGTCGCCGGGTCGCGCTCCTTCATGGGTGATCACCCGGTCCGGATGAACCTCGCCGATGACCGCGTAGCCGAACTTCGGCTCCGCATCGTCAACGGAATGTCCACCGACCACGGCGATCCCGGCCTCACCCAGCTTGGCCGCGCCGCCCGCCACGATCCTCTCCAGCAGCCCGCTGCCCAGCTTGTCCCGCGGAAACGCCGTGATGCCCAACGCGAACAGTGGACGCGCCCCCATGGCGTAGACGTCGCTGACCGCGTTGGCCGCGGCGATCGCACCGAACTCGGCCGGGTCATCGACGATCGGCGTGAAGAAATCGACGGTCGCCACCAGGGCGCGATCGGGCGCGATCCGATAGACCGCCGCGTCGTCGCGGGCGGACGCACCCAGCAGCACGTTGGGGTCGACGATCGGGGGCAGCGCCCCCAGTACCTGCCCTAGCTCCACCGGGCTGAGCTTGCAGGCTCAACCCGCGCCGTGGCTGTACTCCGTCAACCGAAGAGGCGAAACCTGATCCATGTGATGGTTAGTATCGGCGGGAATGTCATTGGTGTTTGGGGCGATCGCTCCGCACGGGGGTATCGCGATCGAGGAGGCCTGCCCGCCGGAGGAGCGCGACCTTGCGCTCGCCACACGCGCGGGGATGGAGGAGCTGGGCCGGCTTTTCGCGGCGGCCAGGCCCGATGTGGTGGTGGTCGCAACACCCCACAACGTTCACATCGCCAACGCACTGGGCGTGATCGTGTCATCGCGCGTCGCGGGAGAGCTGCCCGGCTCGGACCCGACGATCTCGCTCGACGTGCCGTCGGCGGTGGACCTGGCCGGCGGAGTTCTTGAAGCATTCGCAGAGTCGGAGCTGCCCGCCACCGCCGTGAGCTTCGGGTCAAACGACTCTTCTGCCGCCGTGGCTCCCATGGATTGGGGGGTGCTGATCCCTTTGTGGTTCATGGGTGGCCGCCACGAGCCGCCGGTGGCCCTGGTGGTGGTGACGCCGGCTCGCGACCTGCCGGGGTCAACTCACGTCGCCGCAGGGACGGCGATCGCCCGCGCAGCCCAGAGATCAGGCCGGCGCGTGGCCTTCATCGCGAGCGCCGACCACGGC
>JBOHUP010000420.1:0-2910 GCA_050734615.1 Candidatus Dormibacteraceae bacterium
GGTCATCGGTGTGGACATCAGCGACGCCATGCTCGAGCGCGGTCGCGATCGAGTGCGTGACGCGGGCCTGGACGGGCGCATCCGGCTGGAGATCGCGCGGGCGGAGGAGCTGCCGTTCCCCGACGGGTATTTCGACGCGGTCAGCTTCACATACCTGCTGCGCTACGTGGCCGACCCGGCCTCGACCATCGCCGAGCTGGTCCGGGTGCTGCGACCTGGCGGTGGCATGGCCAGCCTGGATTTCTACGTGCCGCCGCACCCGGTGTGGCGTCTGGCATGGCGCGCCTATACGCGTCTGCTGCTCCCTGCAGGAGGTTTCGTGCTCGGGGGTCGCGCCTGGTCGGGGGTCGGCAGCTTTCTCGGGCCGAACATCGAGGACTTCTACCGGCGATGGCCACTGCATCGGATCTTCGAGGCCTGGCGCGTGGCCGGCATGGTGGACGACGCCCACCAGGTCATGAGCCTCGGCGGCGGTTTGGTGATGTGGGGGAGGAAGCACCATGCCTGAGCCGGCCAAGGTCGACACTCTTGGCCCCGCTTTCTACGCGACTCAGGCGACGGGGTGGCCGCGCGACGTGCTGGCCCTCCTGCACCCGCCATACACCGCCTGGCATCTCTCCTACGTGCTGATGGGAGCAAGCCTCGCAACGCAGATCAGCCTGCTGCGCCTGGTCGCCACGCTGCTCGCGTTCTTTCTCGCGGTTGGCGTCTCGGCTCACGCCCTCGACGAGCTGCGCGGACGACCACTTCGGACAGGCATTCCCTCCGCGGTCCTTTGGACGGCCGCGATTGCCGGCCTGGTGGCGGCGGTCGGCCTGGGGATCGCTGGGATCCTGGTGGTCGGCGCCGGCATGGTGCCCTTCATCGCGGCTGGAGTCCTCTTCGTCTTCGCGTATAACCTGGAGCTGCTCGGCGGACGGCTGCACGGTGATTTCTGGTTTGCCCTGTCGTGGGGCGCATTTCCCGTCCTCACCTCGTATTTCGCGCAGACCGGCCGCTTGTCGGTGGCCGCGGTCGCAGTGGCGGCCGGCGCTTATGCGCTTTCCTATGGGCAGCGCCTGCTCAGCACGCCGGCTCGCCGGCTGCGCCGAAACGCAAGGTCGGTGACCGGGTTGATGACCATGAGAGACGAATCGGAAGCCGCGGTGAACGTCGCCACCATCCTGGGTCCTCTGGAAGGGGCACTGCGTGCATTTGCCTGGGCCGTCGTGGTGCTTTCGTTCGGCCTCGTCCTGTCTCGCCTCGCCGCGTAGGATGCGAAGAGTCATGGGCCAGTCGGATGTGATTGACGTCAAGCCGATTCTCCGCGGATGGTCCCATGCGATCGCTGCACTGGTCGCGATCGCGGGACTCATGGCGTTGGTCGTCATCACGCGAAACGACACAGGCAAGATGCTCTCGATGCTCATCTACGGCATCGGCCTGGTACTTCTCTTTGGCGTGAGCGGGACCTACCACGTCTTCAACTGGCCACCGCGCGTGAAGGAGTGGCTCCGCCGGGCCGACCACGCGACGATCTTCGTTTTCATAGCCGCCACCTATACGCCCCTCGCATATAACGTTCTCGACGGATGGTGGCGAGTCGGTGTGTTGACCGCGATCTGGCTCTGCGCGGCGGCCGGCGTCATGGGCGCGGCGCCGTTTCTCAGGATCCCACGACGCTTGTTGGCATCCCTATACCTCGGCATGGGGTGGGTCGCAGTCGTCGCGATCGTCCCATTGACGGCGGCTCTCGGCTTGGTCGCGGCCTGCCTGATCGCCTTGGGCGGGCTGCAGTACTCCCTCGGCGCGGCCGCCTATGCGTTCAAGCGACCGAACCCATGGCCGAGGGTGTTCGGCTATCACGAGCTGTTCCACGTGGCCGTGATCACCGCGAGCGTGACGTTCTATGTGATCGTGCTGCACTACGCCGTGCCGTATCACCGGCTCGGCTAGACCGGGAACACCCCGTGCTTTCGCGCGACTTGGGGTGACACCCGGGTCGAATAGGCCTTGAAGCGGGCGACCAGGGTGTCCCGCAGCTGTTCGGGAGCGACGACGTCGTCGACGATGAGGTTGGCGGCGAGCTTGTAGAGGTCCACGTCCTCGCGGTATTCGTCCTCGAGCTCCTTGCGGCGTGCGGCCTGCTCGCCGTCTGGCAGCTCGGCAAGCTTGTTGTAGAAGACTGCGTTGACCGCCGGCTCGGGCCCCATCACCGCGATCTGCGCCGAGGGCATGGCGATGACCGCGTCCGAGTCGAATGCCGGACCCGCCATGGCGTACAACCCCGCTCCGTAAGCCTTGCGCACGATGACCGAGATCTTGGGCACGGTCGCCTCCGAGACAGCGCTGATCATCTTGGCGCCGTGCCGGATGATGCCGCGCTTTTCGACGTCCGTGCCGATCATGAATCCCGGGACGTCCGCCAGAAAAAGGAGCGGGATCTCGAACGCGTCGCACAGCCAGATGAACCGCGCCGCCTTGTCGGCCGAGTCGTTGAAGAGGAAGCCGCCCTTCTGCATCGGCTGGTTGGCCACGATCCCGATCGCGTGGCCGTCGAGGCGAGCGAGGCCCGTCAGCAGCTCTTTGGCGAACAGCTGCTTGATCTCGAGCCAGCTGTCCTCGTCCACGATGGCGTCGATGACCTTGCGCATGTCATAGCCACGGTTGGCCTCGAGCGGGATCAGGTCGCCGATCGGCTTTGATCCTGCGCGTGCGGGCTTCGCTGCGCCCGGCGCCGGCCTCTCGCCCGAGCGCTGAGGCATGAACTTGAAGTAGGCGCGCGCGAAATCGATCGCGGCGCGATCGTCGGCCACCAGCACGTCTCCGCAGCCACTTTCGGTGCAATGCATGCGCGCCCCGCCCAGCTCTTCCAGGCTCACCTTCTCGCCGACCACCACCTCCACCATCCGCGGCGAGCCGAGGTACATC
>JBOHUP010000421.1:0-3880 GCA_050734615.1 Candidatus Dormibacteraceae bacterium
AGTTGCCGGGCGATGTGCCAGGCGATTGCCTCGCCCTCGCGATCGGGGTCGGAAGCGAGGATGACCTCACCGCCGTCCTTCTTCACCGCGGCCTTGAGCTCGTGGATGGTCTTCTGCCTGCTCTCGACGACTTCGTAATGCGGCTTGAATCCCGCGTCGACGTCCACCGCCATGTCGTTTCCAGGCAGGTCGCGGACATGACCCATCGAGGCGAGCACCTCGAAACGGTCACCCAAAAACCGCTTCAGAGTCCTTGCCTTGGCCGGCGACTCGACGATGATCAGACCTTCGGACACAGCTCCTCTTTATTCCCAACCGGGTCGGTTTAATTCCACGGCCCCTTCCGAGGCGGGCATCCTACGCCCGATGTTTGCCGCGGCGCAATGCCCTTATGAAGCCGTCCTGGTGACGGCGCACGGCGCCGTCGAGCTCAAGCGCCGTGAGCCGCCCGAGCACCTCGGCGATCGGGAGCTGGAGCTTTCGGGCGATTTCGGCTGCGCTCAGAGCGAGCACGTCGGAGAGGTGGGCCAGTATGCCATCGCGCTCTTGAGCGAGGTCGAAACCAAGCCTGCCGGGGGTCGCCAGAGGATCGTCGAGCACCTCGCCGCCGTGGCCCAGGGCGGCCAGGACGTCACGCGCGTTCTGCACCAGGCCGGCGCCGTCCCGGATGAGCGCATGCGTCCCGACGGACAGCGGCGAGAAGACACTGCCCGGAACCGCCATTACCTCTTTATGCAGGTCGAGGGCCGCCTCTGCCGTGATGAGCGCGCCAGATCTCTCGGCCGCCTCCACGACGACGACTCCTTCGGCCAGCACGGCCATCGTGTGGTTGCGCGCGGGGAAGTTGTTCCGGCGCGGCTCAGTCCCGTCGGGGAACTGGCTGACCAGCGCTCCGCCGGCGGCGAGGATGTCCTCGGCGAGCCCGGTGTTGGCGGGTGGATAGATGAGGTCCACGCCGGTCCCCATCACGGCGATGGTCACCCCGCCACCGTTGAGCGCGCCTCGATGAGCCGCCGCGTCGACCCCCAGCGCCAGGCCACTGATCACGACGGCGCCAGCTCGCGCCAAATCCAAGCCGAGCTGCTCCGCGACGGCTTCGCCGTAAGGCGAGGGCCGTCTCGAGCCCACGATCGCCACCCGAGGTCCGTCGGGCGGAGGCCAGCGCCCGCGAACGTGCAGCTCCCGGGCGAGCTCTGAGATCTCAGGCGGCAACGTCTTGGAGCCGGTAGCCCAACGCTTCGAGCACGTGCGGCTCCTCGATCCGGTCGGCGCCGTCAAGGTCCGCCAGGGTCCTGGCGACGCGCCAGGCTCGGTGAAAGCCGCGGGCCGTCATGCCGCGCTGCTCCGCCCAGCGCTCGAGCGTGACCCGAGAGATCACCGACAGACCCGCGAGCTGTCGCAGCTTGGCGGGTTTGAGCCGGGCGTTGAGGCAGCCCTGCCTGTCAAGCTGCCGCCGCCGGGCCGAGACGACCCTCCCGCGCACTGCTTCGGAGGTCTCACCTCGAGGTTCAGTCGCCAGCATCTCGATTTTCACCCTCCTGACGCCGACCTGCAGGTCGATGCGGTCAAGGAGAGGCCCGGAGAGCCTGTTTCGGTAGCCGTGGATGGCCGCCACGGTGCAGCGACACCCTCGCACGCTGTCTCCAGCCCAGCCGCATGGGCACGGGTTGGTGGCTGCCACCAGGGTGAAGCGGGCCGGGTAGACGACCGAACCGGCAGACCGGGTCACCAGGATCCGCCCGCTCTCGAGCGGTTGCCGCAGCGCTTGGAGGACTGGCGACTGGAACTCGGCGAGCTCGTCGAGGAACAGGACTCCGTGGTGGGCTCGACTGATCTCACCGGGCATCGCCAGCCCGCTGCCGCCGCCGATCAGCCCCGCCATCGAAACTCCGTGATGAGGTGCGCGAAACGGCCGCGTCCAGTCGAGGGGACGGTCGCGCGGGAGCTCGCCCAGAAGGCTGCGTACCTGGGCCACTTCGAGTGCTTCGGCCAGGTCGAGGGGCGGCAGAATCCCAGGCAGGCAGCGCGCCAGCATCGTCTTGCCCGCCCCCGGCGGCCCGCTCAAGAGCATGTGATGGCCGCCCGCGGCAGCCACCTCGAGCGCACGTTTGGCTTCTTCCTGGCCGTGCACCTCGGACAGGTCCTGCTCGGGGCCGTCCACCACGGGATCGGCGGCGGGCTCGACATGCGGAGCCGGCGCAATCGGCTCGGCGCCGAGCAGGTGGCTGACCACGGCGGCGAGGGTGGAGCAGGGTATGACCTCGATGCCTTCGACGAGCGCCGCCTCGACCGCATCGGCCGTCGGAACGAAGATGCGCTCATAACCCAGCTTGCGCAGGCCACGCGCCGCGACCAGGATTCCATCGACGTGCCGGACCGCCCCGTCGAGGGCGAGCTCGCCCAGGAAAGCGGACCGTGCTGGAGGCGGCTTGTCCGCCCTCGCGAGGGCGATGGCGACCGCAATGGGCAGGTCCAGGCCCGAGCCGTCTTTGCGGAGCTCGGCCGGCGCGAGATTGACGGTGAGGCGGCGCTGCGGAAACTCGAGTCCGCTGTTCTTGACCGCGGAACGCACCCGTTCCCGCGCCTCCTTGACCGACATCGCGGCGAGTCCGACCAGCGCAAAGCCCGGCGTCCCCGCACCGAAGTCGGCCTGCACCTCGATGCGACGCGCCTCAAGCCCCACCACAAGACATGAGTCGACCGCCCCGAGCATGGGTTGAAGCTACCGCGCGCGGCCGTGGACCACAGCCCAGCCTGTTAAGGGCCCCTACGCCTCCAGGAAGTCCCCCACCTCGTCGTGGAACGCCTGCGGCTGCTCGACGAAGACCATGTGGCCGGAGTCGCCGACGATCACCTTTCGCGCGCCGGGGATCCCCGCCGCGATCTCGTCGGCGCACACCGGCCCGCAGATGAAGTCGGCGTCACCCGTGATCACAAGAGTCGGCGCGGTGATGCCCGCCAGGCGGCCGCGCAGGTCGAACGTGTTGAAGATCTCTCGGTTGAAGAGCCGCAGCGCGTCGGCGTTCACGTTGTCGGATCTCAAGGTGTCGAGGTACCCGGCCTCCATCTCGCCGTAGCGCGCGAAGTAAAGCGGCAGCTCCTTGAAAACAAGCTCGCCCAGCTGCTCGTCGGTCTCGAACTTTCCCTCCTGCTCGGCGTCGAGGGCCACAAGCGCGTCCGGATACCACGGCTGACCCGAGCGCTTGTCCATCCCCTCACGCATCGCGGCCTCGATCTCGGGGCCGAATCTGGTGAGCGTCGAGGCGAGGACCAGGCGCCGGATGCGACCGGGATATTGGGCCGCGTAAGCCTGGGCGACGATGCCACCGTGCGAATGGCCCAGCAGAAGCATCCGCTCCAGACCGAGGTGCACTCGCATCTCCTCGAGGTCTGACACGTAATCCGCGACCTGATAGGCGCGGCGGTCCGCGGGGCGGCCTGAACCGCCCGTGCCGCGCGGGTTGACCATCACGAGGGTGAAGCGCTCCCACAAGCCAGCCAGGTCGCTGAAGTAGGCGGACGAAAAACCGGGGCCGCCGGGATGACAAACAAGCAGCGGACCATGGCCGAGCTTGCGGTAGGTGAGCGCTCGGCCGTCGGCGGTCGTGAACCTCACGCCAGGCGCGGTTCGGGTCGCCACCGGCCGTCTTCTTCGAGGTAGCCGGCCGGCTGATCGGTCTCGTGGCTCAGCACCAGCAGCCACCGGTGCTTCTGCGCCTCATCGAACAGCCGCGCCTTCTCCTGCAGCACCCGAAGCGGCTCGATGTCGGCGGACATCGTCCACGGCACGCGCAGGTGAGGCGCCGTGCAGACCAGGTCGCCGGTCACCGCGCACGCGAGCTCGCCCGAGCGAAGCACCATCACCTGGCTCCCGGGCGTG
>JBOHUP010000422.1:0-1979 GCA_050734615.1 Candidatus Dormibacteraceae bacterium
AAGCTAGGGTGGGGTCGTGATCACCTGGCCCTTTGACCCCACCGTCTACGCCGGGCTGGTTGTCTTCTGTCTCGCGTACGCCTGGCTGGCCCGCCAGGCCGGCGATTCCACGCGCGGCAATTGGGTCTGGTTTGCGCTCGGCGTCTTCACGTTGTGGGTCGCGCTGGAGACCCCCCTTGACACCATCGGCGACCGCTACCTCGACTCCGTCCACATGCTCCAGCACGTCCTGCTCGGGTTCGTCGCCCCGCCGCTGCTGGTGCTGGGCCTGTCGACGGGGATGGCTGGAAGGCTGGTCTTTGTGCCGGGCGTCCGCTTTGTCACCGAGCCCATCCCCGCCCAGGTCGTCGCCGGCGTCGTGATGATCGCCTGGCACATTCCCGTCCTCTACGACGCCACCCTCGCGAACGACAGCCTGCACGTCTTCGAGCACCTCACCTTCATCGCGGCCGGGGTCGTGCTCTACTGGCCGATCATCGACGCGACGGCCGCCCACGCGCGCTGGCGAATGTCACCCGCCGTGGCGCTGGTCTACATGCTGATCGCCACCCTGCCCCAGGACGCCGTTGCGCTGGCGCTCATCTTCTCTCGCGTCCCTTTCTATGCGCTCTACACCCACGCGCCGCGTCTGATCCCCGGCTACACGGCCCTCATCGACCAGACGATCGCGGGGGCGGTCCTGATGATCGTCGGCAAGGTGACGCTGTCCGCGGCCGCCCTGGTGGTGTTCTTCCGGTGGTTCGGCGGTGAGCAGCGGGCCGACCAGGCCCGTGCGCTCACGAGCTGAGGCAGGCCCGGCCCGAGCAGTCCCCGGCGAGCCATCGCTCGAGCTGAGGCGTGAGCGAAGGGCCGACGGCGCCCCTGGACAGCACGACCGCGAGCTCCTTGCTGCAGACGACGCCGAACCCGTCGGCCATCGCGGTCTTCACGACGGTTCGCAGATCCTGCTCGCTGTTGCCGTCCGACGCGACGTCGATGGCGATGAAGTCGGCGTTGAGCAGCAGCGGTCCCGCCACCGCTTGGCCAGGCACCTGGGCGGGGATCCCGTACAGGACGTCCCGCGTGGCGAGGTGGGGCAGCAGCTCTTGCGACGCGGACACGCTTGCGTCCGGCGGGATGAGGTCGAGGCACGACTGGATGTCCGCCGGGGTCGAGCCGGACACGTAGGTGCCCAGCTCGGCCAGCGGGTTGACCGCCACGCTGAGGACAGCCGACACGGCCAACACGGCGAGACCGATTCGAAGGCCCCATGCCCGCGCGTCAAGGCGTGGCAAAAGTCGCGCCAGGCGCCCGGCGCCGTCGATGGCCGCGAACGCCAGGATGGGTGCGGCGGGCATCGAATACTGCATGTGGAAGGTCCAGAAATCGGGGCCGTCGTTCCAGAACCGCTCGAGGAAGGACGGCAGCACCACGATGAGCAGAGGCGAGATGAGGGGGAGGAACAGCCAGCCGCCGAAGGAGGCCAGCCACACGCGAATCTTGGTGATGGGCTTGAACAGAAGCTCGACGCTGCCGATCGGGTCGAGGAGGATGTGCCGCACCGCGAGGAGTGGACCGGTCCCCAGCGCCGTGTAGCTCCAGTGCCGGTACGCGATGCCCGCCAGCCAAGGCATGACGACCCGGAGCAGGAGCAGGAACCAGGCGGCGTTGATGGCCGCGAGCGCGACGCCGAGGATCCAGCGGCGCTGCGCGATGGCGATGTAGACGCCCAGCGCAACCAGGGTCAGGGCGGTGTCCTCGCGAGAGAGCATCGCCACCGCCACGCATGCGACCAGCAGGCGGTTGCGCCGAGTCTCGGCCGCGTAAAGCGCGCCACTGACCGCGGTCACTGCGAACACGACGTGGTGGAAGTCGAACAGGACGCCGGCGAGAATCCCCCAGTACACGTAGAACGCCGCCTGGAAGCCGAGGACCGCGATGGGGCCCAGGCGCTGCGCGCCGTACAGGAAGATGGGAACTCCCGCAATCGCCAGCAGCAC
>JBOHUP010000423.1:0-4536 GCA_050734615.1 Candidatus Dormibacteraceae bacterium
TACTGCGTGAAACCACGGGGCGGCGGCGAAACCGCGTATTCAGCTATGAACCCTACCTCGAACTCTTCAGCGAGGCTTCCTTCCAGCGCCGCGTCGAGTCGGCACCGAAACCACCGGGACTGCCGACTGCACCTTGAACGGTACAGGGCACATCGACGGCCATCGGGGACTTCGATGGCCGATCGCACGTCTTCTTAGTTCGTCTGCTTCGCGTTCAGGCGGGCCAGGCGCCGACGGATTCCCAGAGACGAAATCGCCTGGAGCTGCTCCCGAACGTCGTCCGATGGCGCCAGCAAGAGAGTTCGCAGACGTCCGCTACGGGGAGCCAACCCCCCGCGCAACCTCTGAACACGAACCGTCTTTACGTGTCGCGGGCCACGCCAGCGTATGTAGGTTTTACCTCACTCCACAGCAGTCGATGCGACCGCGGCTACAACGCTGTGCAGGTCAACTTGCCGCGCGGACACGGCGCTGGGGCGCCGCGCGAGCGGGTGGAGAAAACCTCGTGTCGCCATCCGGACTGGCCAGACGGCGCTCCAGGTCGGTGAAGGCGTCGACGACTTCCGCTGCTTCGAAGGCTCGGTTGCGCCGCCCGATGGTCGTCTGAGAGATGACGCCGGCGTCGAGCAGGCGCGGAAGCGCCTCGTTGACGGCCTGTTCACTTCGCTCGATCAGTGACGCGGCGCTGTGAACAGTCAGCACCGGCGCTCCCGGCAAGGCATCGATCAGGAGATCCGCGGCCGACCCCGACCGAACCCTGCCCAGCCGCGATCGCCAACGCGCCTGGATCTCACGCACTTGCTCCTCGTACAGCTGCGCGTCGGTCACCGCACGACGTATCGCCGTCGCAAACAGTGCGGTCCATCGGTTCAAACCCTCGTGCGCCTCACGCGAATCGGGAGCACCTGGATAGCGCGTCATGGTCAGCCCGGCGACGTAATCCTTCGACCACGTCGCCAGCACGAGCGAAACCGGTGGCACGACATCGGTCACCAGGCCGCGACGCCGTAGCACGACGTGGATGAGGGCGCGGCCGGTTCGCCCGTTTCCGTCCACGAATGGATGGATCGTCTCGAACTGAGCATGCGCCATGGCCGCCTGAGCGACGGCCGGCAGGTCCTCGCCATTGCAGAAAGCGGACAGGTCGTCGAGCAGCGCCTTGACGTGCTCGGGCGGCGGTGGCACGAAACTCGCGGAGCAAGGGTTGTGGTCGCTCCCGCCAATCCAGTTCTGGGTCGTCCGGATGCGACCCCCGTGCTCCTCTAGCCGGGTGTCCGTCAAAAGCCGGGCATGGATCGCCAGGAGATCTTTCGTGGTGATCGCCTTCTTGGCGCTGAGTGTGTCGATGGCCCACGACATGGCGTCGAGGTTGTTCAGCACCTCGAGTGCGGTGACATCGGCCGGCTCCTCGCCGATCCCGCGCGCCGCCTGGGCGCGCAGCAGCCGACGACTGCCGATTTCCAGGCCCTCGATCTTCGACGAGGCGACCGCCTCCGCACGCAGCAGGAGGCGCGCCAGCGCCTCGGAGTTGAGCAGGGTCCGCGCCTCCCGTGTGAACTGGATCACCGCCTTTTCCGCGTCGGTGACGTCAGCCGCGGTCGTCCCGTCGAGCGTGATCGGCCGGCCCATGAGTGGATCCGGGATGTAGGCCTCGTACTGGCAGCCTCGTCGGTCCCGCCGGGGCAGCTCGGCGCCAAGTTGCGGCTCCCACTGAAGCTTGTTTAGCTGAGCCATGTAATCAAGGATACTCAAAAACCTTGATTATGGACAGGAATTGCCCAAAGTTTCCATGGGACAAGTTGGTCGCCGAACCTTGACCATGGCTCACGCCAAAGCAAGGTTTCGGCTCCGCTGGGCCAGCCGCTCGCGGCGAATGCCCCACGGCCAGCGAGCTCGATTATGAACTGGCCGTGGCCGCAAGGGTGCGGATACGGCCCATGCCATCGATGATGTCGGATGCTGGCGCGACCGCAAAAGTACGAAGAGCGTCCACTAAGGAAGCACACCGTCAGGGCCCCAGCAAGCCGGTCCGGGGCGCCCAGCACCGTAACCGGCGGCCGGCGAAAAAGCGGTTCAGGACAGCTCCAGGATCCGCTCCAACGCGCGCAAGTACCGCGAGTCGCCCGCACCATCTCGCAAGACCCAGTACTCCGCTCCCCAGAACAGGTACGCGTACAGAGGACTCGCCGCGGTCGACCACATGATCGCCGAGTTGTAATTGCTGACCAGGTGCTCGGGGCGGCAGCTGAACATCTCGCGCTGGAGCGGATTCGGCGGCGCGGTCACCGCCTCCCACGGCTCGCCCTGTCCCTCGCACACCATCAGACTCTTGCCGTCGCGCCGGAGAGACTGCACCCGAGCGTCGACCAGCGTGCGCTGCCACGGCGTGCCCGCGCCATCCATGTACGCCGTCCGGGAACCGAGCCGGGCCAGCGCGTGACGAGGGTAGTAATCGATGCCGACGATGTCCGCCATGCGCGATGCGACAGCCAGCGAGTCGCCCTGGTCTCGAGTCCGCCACCACTGCGACAGCCGGACCGGCGTCGAGGTGGGCAGGAACCCGTTCATGATCACCGGCCGCGACGGATCAGATCGCTTGAGCGCGTCCATTTCCGCGCGTACGAATTCAGCGCTGAGGCGCCAGGAATGCTCCACGCCCAACGGGTCGACCGCCTCGTGCTCGAGCTGCCACGCGACCACCGACGAGCGGCCCCGATACCGCTCGACCACCCGCGACACGAACTCCACGGCGCCGGCCAGCAGGCGGCCATGGACGGCAGGAGTCACCAGCCTGCCTTCCCGCAGCGGCCCATCCAGGCGGTGCGCCGGCACGAAGTACTCGGGGTAGCCGAAATTCTTCACCGCCCCGACGCCCACGATGATTTGCTTGCCCGCCCTGTCCGCCGCGTCAACCTGCCAATCCAGGTCGCCGAAGTCGAAGGCGCCCGTGCCCTTCTCGATCCGGTCCCAGTACGCGGCGAGGCGCACGATCTCGAACGGATACGCCAGCAGCCGCTGGAGCGTCGCGGACGCGTCAAGCCCGAACTCCTCGACCTGCCGGGGCCGGAAGCTGATCCCCAGCAAGGTCGAGGCGCGGCGTTTCACCGCGAGCGCCGCCCACCTCTCGCTGACCGCCTGCTCAGACCGCGCCAACCGCCCTTCGAGCAGCACAGGCACGACGAGCGCCCCCGCGCCCAAAGCCGCCAGTGTCCCGATTCGTCGCCAGAGGCGGCGCAAACTAAACCTAGAGGTCTGGGTCCTCCAGGGCCGCGGCGCGGTCGACCGGCGGCCGCTCGACCTCGGTCAGCGCATTGCCAATCCGCGTGACCATCCCCGGACTGAGAAGCACCACGACGACGCCCACCAGGACCCATGCCAGGACGCCATACGGAAAGTAGTTGTAGGGCGCGGCCGGAATGGGATAGACGTTGGACCAGAGCGCATAGGCGAGCAGGCAGATCGCGATCAAGGGAATTAGCGGTTGCGCGCCGCGCCAGCGCCCGATGGAGTAGAACAGCTTGATTGCGCCCACCTGCGTGGTGAGATAAACGAGCAGCAGCGCCAGCACGCCGACGGTGCCCGCATATGCGAAGACCGCGGCGCCCGTCTGCTCGACCAGGATGATGTCGAAGATGATCGCGATCGACATGACCGTGGCCACCGCCATGTAGGGCGAGGCGTGACCAGGGTGCACCTTGCCGAGCGCGGCCGGACCGAATCCGTCGCGCCCGAGTGCAAACAAGAGCCGCGACGCCGCAAGACCCGTGCCCAACGCCGAGGCGAATGCCGACACTGTCGCACCCAGGCTGATCACGACCGCCATCGTCGTGCCGAGGTAGGTCTTGGCCAGTTGGACCAGCGGCGAGGTCGATCCGGCGAAGGCGGCCACGCCCTTGCTGTCGGTGCCGAAGCCAATCGCCTGCGTGTAGCTGATCACGAGATAAAAGGTGCCCGTGAACAGCACAGCGGCCAGGATCGCGCGCGGGATCGACCGCTTCGGGTTGCCCGTCTCCTCACCCAGTGTCGCCGCACCTTCAAACCCGGCGAACGAGAGGAAGCCGAACACGCTCGCCAGCGCGACAGATGAGAAGCCTGCTTTGGGGATCTGGAATGGAACGGTGGAGAGGCCGTGCGCGCCGCCGCGGCCGAGGATCACGACTGCCAAAACTAGAATCAAGAGCACCGATACGCCTTCCACGACGAGCGTGGTCCGTGTCGACAGCTTCACCTCGCGGTGCGCCAAGAACCAGATCAGTGCGGCAGCGGCGAGCGCCGGGATGAGCCAGTGCACGTTGACGTTGAGCAGCCCGAGGAACGTCTGGAAGAACAGTCCCACCTCGGCCGTGGATGCCACGGTGAACGCCGTGTACGTCAGCATCAGAGTCCACGCCGAAAGGAAGCCCAGACGCGCGCCGAACGAGACACCATTGAAGATGTAGACCGAGCCTGCGTGCGCGAACTGGCGGCTGAACTCGATAAACGAGTAGGAGGTGAGCATGATCGTGATCACGGCCCCCAGGAAAGCCAGCGCGACCG
>JBOHUP010000424.1:0-3382 GCA_050734615.1 Candidatus Dormibacteraceae bacterium
GGCGGCCCGGGGACGTTGCGAAATCAGGACCCGCGGACGACTTTGTCCCCGCGCCCCCCGCGGCCGCTGCCGCTGGCGCCGCTGCCGCCGCGGCCGGTTCGGAGGCGAGGGCCACCGCCCCGCCCTCCTACCTGTCTCCGACGCCTGTCGCGCCGGCCGAGCCGGCGCCGGTGCTGGCGCCGGTGCATCGAGTGGCCGTGCCGAGGCGCCCCAGCGGCGGCCTGCCGCCGGAGCGCCCACCGTGGCTGGTCCCGGCCGCGGCGGCTGTCGTCGTGATCCTGCTCCTCGGCATCGCCGGCTTTTTGGTCATGCATCGGGGAAGCGGGTCGAATGGAGGCCCGACAGCCAGCTCGTCGCCTGGCGCCCACGCCTCGCCCAAGACTTCGCCCAAGGCCTCACCGAAGACGAGCCCGTCCCCGACCGGCGGAGTCGCGCTCGCGGTGCCGACCTATGCGCCCACCAGCGCCGACCCGATCACCAAGGTCCAGTTCTGCAGCACGGCGACGCCGTGTTCGATCGGCCAGGGCATCGCGCCGGAGACCGCAACCTCGTGCGATCTCAGCTCGTGCAGCGTCGAGGTCGCCGTCTACTTCTCGGCGCAGCAGAAGGTTCCTGTCTCTTACAACTTCAAGCTCTTCGACCGCTGCACCGGCCAGACCACCGACCTACCGGGGCCGGCGCCGTACACGCCCCCCGGTTATGCGGTCGTCATCCCGCGGGATCACTATGCCGTCGCGCTTCCCCAGGGCTTGAAATCCGCGGCTCTCGTCGCGGTTTCCCAGCAGCCGACGGTCGCGTACTCAGCGCCGCTGCTGCTCGGTTCCGACAGCTGTCGCTGAGCGGTAACGCAGGAACAGGAAATCGCCGTGCCGGCGCACGCCGGCCAGTCGCGCCCAAACCCCCTTGTCGGGGAGGAACTCGACGCCCGCCACCATGCCGAGCCGGTTCTCCTTGTCGCGTCCCGCGACCACAGGCGACACCGTAAGGAAAATGTCGTCGACCAGCCCGCGCTTGACTAGCTGACCCATGAGATGAGGGCCGCCTTCGCTCAGGATGACCCTGTCGCCGCGTGACCTGAGCTTCTCCAGGGCGCCGCGCATGTCGACGGCGCCGGACCTCCCGACCTCGATCACGTCGCAGGTGACCGGCAGCTTACGCAGCGACTTCGCGCCGGATCCGGTCGTGATGATGGTGGCGCCGCTCACCACCGCCGGATGCGACATGTCGATCTCGCCGCCCGACGTGACGAGGACGAGGCGTGGGTCAGGCTTTCGTGCGAGCCTGGTACGCAGGTCGGCAAAGGCCGCCGCCATGTCCGGGAAAATGTGCTGTGGAGTCCAGTGATGGCCGGGCGTGGCGCGGAGAGTGCCGGCGCCCAGCAGCACGGCATCGGCGCAGGCGCGCAGCAGTCCCATGAGAAAGCGGTCGGCCCTGTTGCGGCCGCTGATCACCGATCCGGCCGACGGGCTCGAGCCAAGGCTCACGACACCATCGATCGACGAGACGAAGTTCGCGTAGAGGGCCGCCGGCGCGAAACCCAGGCCGCCGTACAGGCGCTCGAGCTCGATGGGTAGATCGTAGCCCGGCAGGCCGCCCTCCTCGTAGACGACCTCGAAAGGGTCGAGCCCGCTCAGTGTGCTGTCTGCTGAACCGCCTGCAAAAACTCCGTGCGGAGCTGCGGGTCGCCCTCATAGTTGCCGCGCCAGAAGGAGGTCCAGGTGCGGGAATGGCCTTCGCGGACACCGCGCATCTGGGTGCACAGGTGCATGGCATTGAGGTGCACGGCGACGCCGTGCGGATGGAGCACGCGCACCAGCTCGTCGGCGATCTCGACGCCGATGCGCTCCTGGACCGTGAAGCGGCGCGAGAAGACACGGACCAGCCGTGTGAGCTTGGAGATTCCGATGATCTCCTCGTGCGCGATGTAGCCGATATACGCGTGACCATGGAACGGAAGAGCGTGGTGCTCGCACAGCGAGAAGAATTCGATCGGCCCCTCGATCACCTGGCTGATGTTGCAGTCAGGGCCGCCGCGGCACTCGGTCGGAAAAGCGGTCAGGAGCTTGGGGTCGCCCTCGTAGCCCGCAGTGGCGTCATACATGGCTCGCAGATGGCGGGTCGGGGTCGTCATCGTTCCCGGCGTGTGGAGATCCATGCCGAAGGCCTCGAAGATCTCGGCCGCGTAGCCTTCGAACTTCTTCCACTGCTCCGGGCTGATGTGGCGGGGCCGGACTTTCTCCCATTGCGTTGTCTCTTCCGGGTCGGACACGAGCGAGGCCATGCGGTATCTCCTTGAGCTGCTCTGTTGCGTGCCGCACCAATGTACGGCGGTCGAGGCTCAGGGTGCCTGCACGTCGATGACAAGCCGGTCGGGATTGGCGAGGAAGGAGACCTGGTAGCACCCCGGGCCGGCGATGCCAAGACCGAGCTGGACCGTGCCTTCGAAGTCCTCCACCTGGCGAACCTCGACCAGGGCGCCGTTGCCGGGTTTGATGTCGGTCGGTCCGCTATAGGCAGTGTGGAGGTCGGCGCCGTGAATCACGACCAGAATGCCGTGGCTGCCCTTGAGCAGGATGGCCTGCCCGCTGCCTGCCTGCGTGAACGTGGTCCCCGCCTGGACCTGGACGTCGATGCCGGCCGGAGCTCCGTTCTGGAACTCGATGGTCAAGCGGTCATAGCCGGGGTGGGTTCCGGTACGCAAAGCGTCGATGAAAGCCACCGCCGGGGCGGAGGGCGGAGTGGTCGGCTTGAAGGTCATCCCCGTCTCGTTGCACGTGAAGGCGGTCGCGGTTGCGCTGGGCGTCGGGCTGTTGACTCTGCCGGCCGGCAAGCCATTCGAATGCCGGAGCGGGTTGGCGAAGAAAAGCACACCGATGATCACCGCCGCGATCGCCGCCGCGGCCACGCCGGCGATCCAGAACGGCCCTCTCCGTTCCGGCGCCGGCTCCTCCAGCGACGAACGCACTCGATCGCGAAGGGCGGGGCTCGGCGCGCCGCTGATTTGATCGAATGCGGCGTTCAGCTCGCTGCGGAAGCCCTGGTTGCTCACCTCAGAACACCTCCTCGAGCGTGAGACCGGATCGCAGCCGCCTGGCGGCGCGATAGATGCGTGACTTGGCGGCAGATGTTGAAACACCCAGCGTCCTCGCCACCTCCTCCAGCGGAAGGTCGAGATAGAAGTGCAGGACCAGCGGGACGCGATCCGCCGGATCCAGCTGGAGGATCGCCCGGTGAAGGTCTGGCGACATGGCGCCGGAAGGCTGGTCAATCGCTCCGGACTCGGGCGGCACCTCGGCCATCCGCAACACCGACCACCATCGACGCCGCCTGGTCATGCGGCATTCGTTGGCCACGATCGACAGAAACCAGGGCCTGAGCGTGG
>JBOHUP010000425.1:0-3829 GCA_050734615.1 Candidatus Dormibacteraceae bacterium
CCGACAGGCCGACATCCGCGAGGCTCAGCTCAATCAGCTGCCCTTCTCCGGTAGCTCGCCGGTGGCGGTCGGCGGCAACGATTGCGAGAGCGGCCAGATACCCGGTCATGGCGTCACACGCGGGCAGCACGTGGTTGACCGGTCCGGACAGACCCTGGGGGCCCGTCACCCACGGAAAGCCCAAAGCGGCGTTGACCGTGTAGTCGACTGCCGGACGGCCGTCTCGATCGCCGGTGATCACGAGCATGATCAGGTCCGGGCGCAGCTTGGCGAGCTCTTCGTACGAGTTCCAACCGGCCACCGGCAGGTTGGTGAGCACAATGCCCCCGCCTTCGCCAGGCGCGGTCATCAACCTGGCCACCCGAGCCCGTCCCTCATCCGTTCGCGTGTCGAAGGTGACCGAGCGCTTGCCCTGGTTGAGACCGGCCCAGTAAAGGCTTTTGCCTCGATGCATGGGCCACCTGTTGATGTCGATTCCGCCGCCGTGCGGGTCCACCCGGATCACGTCGGCGCCCAGGGATGCGAGCGTTACGCCGGCGAGAGGTGCGGCGACAAACGCTGAAACTTCGACGATCCGCAGTCCAGACAACAGTTGGAGCTGACGGGGTGTCAATGCGCTACGAGTCTAGTCACCGCGTAGGCGATGGGAGCAGCTCTGCCGCGAGACGATCGAGCTCTGCCGTCTCCCTCGCGTCGAGACTTCGCAGGGGCAGCCTGCTGCCCTCTTCGATGGTGACTCCTCGTCGCACCAGAATGTGCTTCAGGGCCGACTGGAAAGGAAAACGCTGCACTGCGTCTCGGATCTCGCCGAGCCGCCGCGCCCCGTCACTGGTGGGCTGCCTGACGACCTCGCCCACTGCCTCCGGGAAGGCCGCGGCCAGCCCCGACACCGCACCAACCGCGCCTGCCGCCATACCACGGTGGATCAGGGACTCGGGCCCGACGAATACCATCAGTCCCTCGAGAACGTAAGGTTCGAATTTGTCCCACGGGCTGTCGGACACCTTGAGGCCTACGAGGTTCGGTATTCGAGACCTCAATTCCTCAATGACGGCCGGCTTCACGGCGTAACCGCTACGAGCCGCGAACTCGTAGACGAAAAATGGCAGCGGGGAGCAGGCGCGCGCGGCTGCCGTGAAGTGGTCGATCAGTGCCGCGTCGTCCGGCGCGTAGTAGGGAGGTGCGATGACGGCCACCGCCGCCGCCCCGATTTCCGCTGCGTGAGCAGCCAGGGCCGCGGTTGCGGCTGTAGTTTGCGCACCGCAGTGAACCATCACTGTCACGCGCCCGCGCCCGGCGCTGACGAACGCATTGGCGGCCGCCCGGCGCTCTGCCGTGTCGAGGAGTATGCCCTCACCCGTGGTCCCTAGAGCCAGGACGCCGTCCACGCCGGCCTCGGCCAGGTGCTGCACGACCGCCCCGATTCCATCCAGGTCGACCGCGTTCCCGGCCTCGCGCAAAGGTGTCACCGACGCTGCAACGAGACCACCAAACGCCCGCGGGACCTGTAGCTCGACCACTCAGTACTTCCTGCCGTGGTCGAAGACGTTCACCAGCTCGCGCCCGTCCAGGTAGCGGTGCAGGTTTTCGATGAAGAGATCGACCAGGTGGTCGTTCTCCTGGATCACCGTGCTCGCCGAGTGGGGCGAGACGATGACGTTCGGCATGGCCCACAGCGGGCTGTCGGTGGGCAGAGGCTCCCGGGCGAACACATCGAGTGCGGCGCCGCGCAGGCGACCGGCCTGGAGCAGCTCGACCATCGCCGGCTCATCAATCAATGAACCGCGCCCGACGTTCACCACCACAGCGCTCGGAGGCAGCAGCTCCAGCCGCCTCCGATCGACCAGGCCCGCCGTCTCCGGGGTGTCGGGTGCGGCGACAACCAGGATGTCTGTTTTGGGCAACACACTGTCCAGGCCGGCCGAGTCGACCACCGCGACCACGCCCGGTACAGGCTTGCCGTCGGCGGTCCGACGATGCCCCGTCACCTGGATCCCGAGCGCCGCACTCAGCTCGGCGATCCGCGAGCCCACCTTGCCAAGGCCGATCAGCGTCATACGCGAGCCCGCCACCTGGTAGCCACAGAATCGCTCCCAGTGACGTTCCTTTTGCCACATGTTCAACCGCGGCATCTCCTTGGCGAAGTGCAGCGCCGCAAGAAGCACGAACTCAGCCAGCGGTTGGGCGTGAACGCCAGCGGCATTGGTGATGATGAGCGGCGACCCGGTCAGTCCGAGCTTCTGCACCAGCGGGCCGATCCCGGAGCTG
This sequence comes from Candidatus Dormibacteraceae bacterium, assembly GCA_050734615.1. Taxonomy (GTDB): domain Bacteria; phylum Chloroflexota; class Dormibacteria; order Dormibacterales; family Dormibacteraceae; genus DASXBJ01. The sequence goes on from JBOHUP010000425.1 coordinate 2,269, forward strand.
GTGGACTGCACCCAGCGCAGATTCGGCGCGCGGGTGAGCAGCTCATCTGAGCGCTCCCAATCGAATTCGAACGCCACCTCAGCCCGGCCCAGCTGCTCGCGCCACATCGCAAGCTGCTCGTCGGACAGGGAGCGCGGCGGCGCATGGTGGTCGGCCTCATAGCGTGGCTGGGGCAGCAGCTGCGGCTCGTAGATCAACTCGACCCGCTCAGGTTCGGATGCGGCGATGCGGTTGGCTTGCCGGCGGTCCAGCCACGATGCGATCAGGACCGCCGTCCGGTTATCTCGTTGGGCCGCCGGCACTTGGCTCCTTCCCCTCGACGGCCATCAACTCCGCCAGCCGGTAGCAAAGTCGCGTTCCCGCCCCAAGCGGCCCTTTGGGGATGTCGCGGTGGCGTTGATTCTCGTTCCAGTGGCTGCCGGCGATGTCGAGGTGCACCCACGGCCGCCGGTCGACGAACTCGCCGATGAACATTCCGGCGGTGATGACCCCGGCCTCGCCGTAGTCGGAGTTCTTGAGGTCCGCGCTCTGGCTCTGGAGCAGCGCTCGGAAGTCGGGATAGATCGGCAACCGCCACACACGGTCACCGGCAGTATCCGCGGCCGTCGCCACGAGCTGCCAGAGCCGGTCATCGTTGCTGATGGCCGCCGATGCGGCGTGGCCGAGGGCGGCTCTTGCATCGCCGGTGAGGGTTGCCAGGTCGACGATGTGGGTGGCGCCGGACCGGACCGCGTACGTGACCGCGTCGGCGAGGACGAGCCGGCCTTCCGCGTCCGTGTTCAGGACTTCGACCGTTTTGCCGGCGGCACTTGTCCAGACGTCACCGGGTCGCTGGGCCCCGCGGCCGGGCAGGTTCTCCGCCGCGGCGACGATCGCCATTACGTTGATCGCCAGCCCGCTCTCCGCCACCACTTGAATGGCTGCCAGCACGGCGGCCGCTCCGCCCATGTCGCCGCGCATCTTGACCATCCCGTCGGCTGACTTCAGTGAGAGGCCGCCGCTGTCGAACGTGATCCCCTTGCCGACCAGCGCCAGGTTGGGGCCGCCGGCCGCGCCTCCTCGATACTGCAGCCGGATCAGTCGTGGTGCGTCGTCCGAGGCCGCGCCGACTGCCGCCAGCAGGTTGTAGCCGGCGCCAGCCATCGCCTCTGGCCCAAGGGTCTCGCACTCCAGGCCAAATCGTTCGGCGAGATCGCGGGCGATGACCTCAAGGCGCTTGGGGCCCATCTCGTTGGCCGGCGTGTTCTGCCACTCGCGCGCTCTGGCGGTAGCCTCGCCGAGGCGGCGCGAAACATCAACCGCGCCGGCCGGCGCCTCGCCAAAGCCGACCAGGCTGAGCTCGCTGAGCTTCGCGGATTGACGTCCCGTGCTTCTGCCGCGGCGGTCCCAGCCGCCTGCCACACACCCTTCGATGACGGCGCCAAAGTCGTCCGCCCGCAGCGCTCCGGCCCGAATCACAGCGATCCTGCCGTGGCCGTGCTCGCGCGCCTCGCGAACCATCTCCTGGTGCGCAAACCTGAGGCGGCTGCTATCCAGGTCGCCGGCTGCCCCGAGGCCATAA
>JBOHUP010000426.1:0-3929 GCA_050734615.1 Candidatus Dormibacteraceae bacterium
CCAGTGTACGCACGGCGGGCGGGTGAGTGGAGATGCGCCTCTTGGTTCCAGGGATAATCTGCACGGCTGTGCGGAGCATCGCGGAGGTCTTTCCCAATCGACTGTGTGGCGTGCTGCGCACCGAGGACGCGGACGCCGGATTCCAGGCGTGCCTCGCCGCGGTGGAAGGCGGCGTGCGCACGATCGAGATCACCAAGACCGTCCCATCTTGCTTCGAGCTCATCCGCGGCTTGATCGCAACCACCGGCGGACGCTATGCGGTGGGTGTCGGCACGGTCTGGGATCCCGGTGCGGTCACCGAGGCAAAGGATGCCGGCGCTTCATTCGTCGTCACGCCGGTGCTGCTGCCCGAGGTGGCCGAGGCCTGCCGTCACGAGGACATCCTGTGCGTGCTGGGAGCCCTCACGCCGACCGAGATCTACCAGGCCAGGCTTGCGGGCGCAGCGCTCGTCAAGGTGTTCCCGATCGCGCCGGTCGGCGGCCCCGCCTACGTCGAGGCGCTGAACGGACCGATGGGCGGCGTGCCCTTCTGGGTCTCCGGCGGTGTGGCGATCGAAGAGATCGGCGCCTACCTGGGTCTTGGTGTCAAAGCGGTGGGGCTCACTGGATCGCTTTTCCCCAAAGACGCGCTGGCGCGAAAGGACTTCGATGCGATTCGAGCCAATGCCGAGCGTGCCACTGCCGCGGCCGCCGAAGCGATGTCTCCCGGAGCTAGACCCTGAACGTTCGGGTCAGCAACCGGCGTGATAGTTGCACATCGTGACGGTGATGTCTGAGTACAGGTTCTGGACCTGGGCTCCCGTGGCGATCAGCGCGACGATGACGATCAACGCTACGAGCGCGAGGATAAGCGCGAACTCGACCATCCCCTGACCGGACTGCAAGCGCCGGAGAGACATCACAGCCTGGGGAGCATCGACCTTGGGACGCGCAGGCAGGAAGGCCAGGTCGGTTCAGCAGCCGACGTGGTAGTTGCACATCGTGGCCGTGATGTTCGAGAACGTGTTGACCAGCTGGCTGCCCGTGGCAATCAACGCGACGATGACGATCAACGCGACGAGCGCAAGGATGAGCGCGTACTCGACCATGCCCTGTCCCGATTGAGCCCTTGTTGTTCGTATCAATCTGCTTCTCGACCTAGAAGGTTAACCGCCGAGCGCGACCCTTGGGTCGCTGCCCGTTGAATTGCCTGCTCCACCACGACCCTGACCATGCGTTTTCGCCAGAAGTGGCTGAGATCGGCATTGTCGAGCGGTTTGGCCGGTTTGGCGGCGATCTCTGCAGTTTCGCGAATTGTCTCCGGGTCCGTAAGTTTTCCCTTCAGGAACTCTTCAGCAGCCTTCGCCTCGAGCGGGTGCGAGGCCACCGCGGACAGCACGATCCGGCATCGGGTGACGATGTCACCGTCCATCTCCAGCGCGACAGCGGCCCCGGCGATGGGGAAGTCGATCGAACCCCGGCGACGCAGCTTGACGTAAGCGCTCCTCGTGCCGGCCGCCGCGCGCAGGCGAAGGCCGGTCAAGACCTCATGAGGTTGCTTGGCCATGTACTCGATGCCGTCATCGCGGTAAAGAGCGGCGACCGGGAGCTCGCGCTCGCCGCCGGGGCCGCATAGCGTCACCGTGCCGTCGAGCGCGATCGCCATCGGCGCAGTGTCCGAGGAGGACACGGCCCAGCACCGAGGGCTGCTCGGCGCCACGAGGCAGATGTCCCCGTCCTTCTTCATGCAGAAGCCCGCCGCCTTTCTCCATTCGTAAGTCATGTCGTAGTAGTTGCATCGAGTGTCCACGCAGAGGTTGCCGCCGATGCTGCCCACGTTTCGAAGTGGCGGAGACGACACGAGGCCGGCGGCCTCCGCGTAGCCGGCGAACGATGAGGCAAGGCGCTCATCGCGGGCCGCCATCGCAAGCGTGACGCCTGCGCCGACGAAGCACTGGCCAGAACCGTCGCTGATCTCGCGTGACAGGAACTCGAGCCCGATCAGCTTGTCCACCTCGAACTGTCGTCGCTTCAACTTCGGGAACAGGTCGGTGCCGCCGGCGACGAACATGGCGCGCGGGCCGGCATCCTCGGCCATGGTCGCGGCCTCGCGCGCGGTCTTGGGCCGCAGGTACTTAAATCGCGGCAGCCGAAGCACGGTCCAGGTCCTTGGGCGGTGGCGCGACCTTGATGGTCGGCGGATACGGGATGGCCGGAAAGCGCGCCGGGCCGAAGCGCGCGGGCTCGCCCTTTGCCTTGCGCCGCAAAGCCTCGACGACCTTCTCAGGCGTGACCGGCACCTCGTCGATCCAGACGCCCAGAGCGTCGTAGACCGCGGAGCACAGCGCCGGAGGCACGGGAAGCAACGGGCCCTGGCCCGCCTCCTTCGCGCCATAGGGACCCTCGGGGTCGACCGTCTCGACGATGAACGTCTGCACCTCAGGCATGTCCAGGAAGGTTGGAGACTTGTACTCGAGCATCGACGGCCATTTGTGCAGGCCCTTACGAAACGCCTGCTCTTCCATGAGCGCCTCGCCAAGGCCCATGTACACGCTGCCCTCGACCTGACCTTCGACCAGCAGTGGGTTGATGGCGCGTCCGACGTCGTGGGCGATCCAGATCTTGGTGACCTTGATCAGCCCGCTTCGCGCGTCGGCGTCGAGCTCGACCACGCAAGCCGAGTAGCTGTACGCCGGGCTCGGTCCGACGCCGGCGCCTTTGTAGGGCCCGGCGATCTTCGGAGGTGTGTAGCTGCCGGCGCTGGTCAACGTCCCGAAGCGCGCCTCGGCCAGCACGCTCGCCTCCTCGAAGCTGAAGTCCCCGATGCGGCCGCCGAGGACCCGCATCGCGGCCGAATCGCCTCCAGTTTTGGCCGCGGCCGCTTCGACGAGGAGGGCGCGCATCTTGCGCGCCGCCTGGAGAGCCGCATTGCCGGCCATGAAGGTGACGCGGGACGAGTACGACCCCAGGTCGATCGGCGTGGTGTCGGTGTCCGCGGTCACGAGCCGGATGTCGGCCGGCTGAAGGCCAAGCTCCTCCGCGACGATCGTGGCGAGCACCGAGTCCGAGCCCTGGCCGATGTCCATCGCGCCGCAGTAAACCGTGACGCCGCCGCGATCGACCTTGATCTGCACCTCCGAATGGGGCATGTCGTTCCAGTAGATCGCCGTGCCGGCGCCCGACAGGTAGCTCGAGATGGCAAAACCCATTCCGTGGCCGGGGCTTTTGGTCCGGCTGCGATAGCCCGACGCCTCGATCACCCGTTGAGCGCAGTCTTCAAGGCCGCAGGAGGTGATGCGCAGCCAGTTCACCGCGCGCGTCATGGGCTTGACGAAGTTGCGCTGCTTGAGCTGAGAAGGGTCGAGGTCGAGGTCATGCGCGATCTTCTCGAGGTGCAGCTCGATGGCGAATCGCGGCTGCGGCGTCCCGTGGCCGCGCTTGGGGCCGCAGGGCGGCTTGTTGGTGAACACGCGGCAGCCTTCGAAACGGTAGGCGGGGATGTCGTAGGTGACCGTCTGCAGGGCGCCCGTATAGAAAGTCGAGGCCACTCCATACGAGCCATAAGCGCCGCCGTCGAGCGCGGTGCGGAAATGCATCGCCGTGATCAGCCCGTCTTTCGTCACACCGGTGCGGACCCACATCAGGACCGGGTGCCGGCCGCGATGGGCGTAGAAGACCTCCTCGCGAGTCAGCGTGCATTTGACCGGACGCCCGGTCAGCATCGCGAGCTTGGACACGATGAGCTCGTGCGCGAACGGGTCGGTCTTGCCGCCGAAGCCGCCGCCGTGCGCCGCACCGATGACGCGGATTCGGTTCATCGGAAGCTCGAGCACCTTCGCCAGCGCCCGGTGGACGTAGTGGACGACCTGCGTCGACGACCAGAGCGTGACCCTGCCGTCGACGTAGGTCGCAATCGCGCTGTGCTGCTCCATCGGCAGGTGCGTGTTGCC
>JBOHUP010000427.1:0-11094 GCA_050734615.1 Candidatus Dormibacteraceae bacterium
CACCACGAGGGGGTGCGAGTGGTCTCAGCCCACGCGGCGTGCTGTGCGACGGACTGCGCGCACATCTTTCAGGCTTCCTCCTTCTTCTTCGAAGCGTTCGCCGGCGAAGTGGCGGAAGACATCCTCCAGGGTGGCGGACGGCCCCAACGCCAGCTTGAGCTCGGCGGGCGATCCGATCGCGCGGATCTGGCCACGGTTCATCAGAGCCACACGGTCGCAGAGCCGCTCCGCCTCCTCCATGTAGTGGGTGGTCATCAGGATGGTCGTCCCGATTTCGTGGCGGAGGGCTTGCACCCTCTCCCAGACTTCGCCTCGGGCGATCGGGTCCAGGCCGAGCGTCGGCTCGTCCAGCACCAGGAGGCGCGGCTGGTTGATCAGTGCCTGCGCCAGCTCGAGCCGGCGGATCATGCCGCCTGAATACGTGCCGACCAGGCGGTCCTTGGCATCGGCCAGGCCCATCAGCTCCAGGGCGTGTGACACGGCGGATTTCCGCGCCCGCCAGGGCACGTCGTAAAGCCTGGCAAACAGCAGCACGTTCTCCCATCCGCTCAGCGATCCGTCCGCCGACAGCTGCTGGGGGACGTAGCCGATCATTCGCCGGACGCTCATCGTCTCCTTGACGACGTCCTTGCCGAACACGCTCGCCTCACCCGAATCGGGCGGGAGCAGCGTGACCAGGATCCTGATGGTCGTCGTCTTCCCCGCCCCGTTCGGTCCGAGCAGGCCGAAAATTTCGCCCGACGTGATGTCGAAGCTGACCCCGTCCACCGCCACGACCTCGTGAAACCTGCGCGCGAGGTCGCGCACATGTACGGCCACGGGCGGCAAGGCGTCACTCATCCAGCTCTCCGGTGTCGAGCTCTCTGGCACGCGTGACGAGAAGACCCAGGCTTGCGATGAGCGCCTGGCGCTGCGCCGTGGTCATCTCGCGCGCGGCGCGGGCGAGAGGGCTGCCGAAGAAAACCCGATAGCCGGACAGGACCCGCCTTCCATCGGCGGTGAGGTTGACGAGCACCCTGCGCCGGTCGCCCGCATCCACCGCCCGGTTGATGAACCCGCGCTTTTCGAGCTTGGCCAGCTGGCGCGTCAGAGTCGGTGCGGAGATCTCGAGGGAGGCGGCCACCTCGCCCGCCGAAAGGGGACCGTCGCGCAGCCGGCGGAGCACCCGGCGCTGGCTGAAGGTGACGCCGGTCGCGCGCCACACCGAAAGCAATCGAGGCTCCAGGACGCTGACCAGTTCGGCGATCGCGTGTATGACGTCACGTGCGCCGCCGGCTTCGCCAGGCGATACCGCAGCGTTCCCCAAAACCCTTGTCATATGGCTAACTATTACAATTATGCAACCGTTTGCGGCGACGAGTTTCCCTCGGGTCCCGCGACAGGTCGGCGTGGCCGGGAGCGGCCGCCGTCTCCATCAACGCCGGGATTCGAGATGCCCTCTGCCCGGGGGCGCCTAACCCCCTGCCGGGGCGCCTGCGCCCGGTACGCCTCCGCCACCGAATCCACCCCGGCCGCGACCGGCACCCGTGGTGCACGTCCCGGACGGTCCGGCAGGCGTGATCGTGAGCGACGTGGCCTGCACGTTGCCGGCCGCGTCTTTGGCCCCTGTCGCGACCAAGCACTGGCCAATCTGCAGGTCCGCCTGCGTCACGGCATAGCTCTTCATCACGGCGGCGGCGGCCGGGACGGTGATGGTCTGGCTGCCGTTGGCCGTGGTGAGGATGGTCACCGAGGTCCCGCTTACCGCGGTGACCTCACCTGCCACCACCGAGCGGTTCGCCAGCCCACTGGGGATGGGCCTCGGCGACGCGGACGGTCGCGGCGTGGTCGGTCGCGGCGTGGCTCCCGCGCCCGGGTTCGGCCCGAAACCCAGGGTGCAGCCGGAAGCTGTCTTCGGCGCCAGGCGGACGCTGGTGACGGTTATCGCGCCGGTCGCATCTTTGGTGCCGGTCGCGACGGCACAGGTTCCGACGACGATGTCGGCGAGTGCTGCGGTTGACGTCTTGGTGATCGTCGTTGTGCTCGAGTAGGTGACGGTGGCATCACCGTTCGGCCCGGTGAGGATCAGCGTCGGGCCGTTGATCTGCACCAGCTGCCCGGATGTGCCATTACGAAATGCAGCCCTGCCTGCAGACGGGGTCGGTGAAGGGGCGCCGTTGGAGGCGCTGGCCGCGCTGCCGCACGCGGCGACGAAGAATGTGGTGGCGATCATCGCGATCACGCTCGAACGGTTCATGGTCCCTCCTCGAACTCTCACTTTCTATTGGGCGCGCAGCGCTTCGATGGGGGCCAGCCGGGCCGCCCTGAGCGCGGGATAGACTCCGAAGACCAAGCCGACCGCGACGGCAACCGCGACCGCGATCAGCACGGGGGGCGGTGTGATGTGCACGGCGATGTTGGCCGTACGCGGAACGATGTAGCCGGCAGCCAGACCGGTCGCGACCCCGAGCAAGCCGCCGGCCGCGGTCAGGACGCCGGCCTCGATCACGAACTGGCGGAAGAGATCACCAGGCGTCGCGCCCAGCGCCTTGCGCAGGCCGATCTCGCAGGTGCGCTCGGTGACCGAGACCAACATGATGTTCATCACCCCGATGCCGCCGACCAGCAGGGAGATCGCGGCCACGCTGGCGAGCAGGATGGTCAGGGTCTGGGTGACCGCGGTAGCCGTGCTCAGGACCTGGGTCTGGGAGGTGATCGAGAAGTCGGCGTTCGAGGCGTTGGTGATGTGGTGGGTCTGCAGCAGGATCTGATCCGCTTCCAGGTAGGCGGAGCCGAGCGTCGACTGGCTGGTGGCGCTGAGCAAGATCCGCTGCACCGAGCCCGCGCCACCGACGAGCTCGTCCTGCGCGGTGGTGAGGGGCACCACGGCGAGGTCGTCCTGGTTGCCGAAACCCTGGCTGCCGGTCGAGGCGAGGATGCCGATCACCTGGAAAAGAATCCCCTTGACCGTCACCAGGTCGTCGATCGAAGCGCCCAGGTTCGAGGCGGTGGTGGAACCAAGGACGATCACCTGCGTCCGCTTGCTGACGTCTGAGGGGACGATGAAGGTTCCGCTGCCCATGGTTCGGGCATTGGCCACCAGCCAGTCGGGCGTGCTGCCCGAAACCGTGGTGTTCCAGTTGCTCGACCCGTCGACAAGCGATTCCCGTCCCTGCACGACCGGCGCGACCGCCTGGATGTCGGGCGCGTTCTCGTGGTCGGAGAGTCCGGTGACGTCGGCCAGGGTCAGCGTGTTGGCGCTGCCGCCGCCACCGAATACGCCGCCCGCGACGGTGCTGCCGGGCGAGATGGTGAGCAGGTTGGTGCCGAGCGACGAGATTCGCGCCGTGACGCTGTCTGAGGACGCCTGGCCGATTCCGACGGTGGCGATCACCGCCGCGACGCCGAACAGGATGCCGAGCGTGGTGAGCACCGATCGCAGGCGATGGCCGAGAAGGCTTCGCAGGCCGGTCTCGATGGTGTGGAGGAGGCTCATGCGGCGAACTCATGCACCATCCGGCCGTCGCGAACGTGCACGGTCCGATTGGCCACCGATCCCACCTCGGGGTCGTGCGTGATGATGATGATGGTGCGGCCCTGTTGGTTAAGGTCGCGAAGCAACATCAGGACGTCATGGCTGGAACTGGTGTCGAGGTTGCCGGTCGGCTCGTCGGCCAGGATCAGGTCCGGGTTGGTGACCAGCGCACGCGCGATCGCGACCCGCTGCTGCTGACCACCCGAAAGCTGGGTCGGACGGTGATTGACCCTGTTGCCGAGGCCGACCTGCTCGAGCGCCTGGAGGGCCAGGTCGTGACGATCTCGGGTGTTGCGATACAGCAGCGGCAGCTCGACGTTCCGCCAGGCGGACATCTTGGACAGGAGCTGGAACTGCTGGAAGACGAACCCGATCCGCTGGTTCCGAACGTGTGCGAGCTCAGTCTCATTGAGTCTGCTCACGTCCTCGCCGGCGAACCAGTAGCGCCCAGTAGTCGGCGTGTCGAGGCAGCCGAGGATGTTCATCAGTGTCGACTTGCCGGAGCCCGATGGGCCCATCACCGCCAGCAGCTCACCCGTCTTCACGCTCAGCGAGAACTCGCTCAAAGCCGCCACCTCCGCGTCGCCGGCGCCGTAGATCTTGCTGATCGCCTCCAGGCGGATCAGCTCTTGCGCCACGACCTCAGCCTCCCGCTGCGCCACGGAAGCCTCCGCCCGCGCCGCGCGTTCCACCACCGGCGCCAAGGGCGGTGCCCGTGCCGCTGCTCGGCACCGAGCTTGTGATCACCGCGATCACGACGACCTGGTTCAGCTGCAGCCCGGATGTGATCTGGGTGCGGGTTGGATCTGACGCCCCGACCTGCACTGAGACCGCGCGCGGCACGCCGTTCGTCAGCACCTGCACGGTGCTCCCGGCGGCGGTCGTGTGGACCGCGCTCGTGGGCACGGTGAGCACGTGCACCACCTGGTTGACGACGATGCTCGCGGTGGCTGAGACGCCCGGCTTGATCGAGTTGCTCGCGTCGCCCAGCTGCGCGGTCACCGCGAAGGTGGCAACGCCGGAGGCGATGGTGGCCGCGGGTGCGATGGTGGTGATCCTGCCAAGCACGGCCTGCGTTGAGCCGGCCGGGATCACCTGCACGGTCTGGCCCGCGGCGACAAGGTTGACCTGGGAGTCGCTGACCGTCCCGGTCATCTGATACGCGCCGGGCGTGTAGATGACGATCGCGTTGCTCGTCGTAGCGCTGGTGCCACCGCCGGACACCGCCTGGCCGGCGCTGATGTTGACCTGGGATACGACGCCCTCGATGGGGGCGGTCAACGTCGCGCCGTCGAGCTCGTGCTGGAGCGTGTTGACGTTGACCTGGTCGATCTCTATCTGCGCGGTGTCGATCTGGATGGTCTGCGCCGAAGCGGCGACGTAGAGCGCGGACAGAGCGCTCTGGGCGCTCGCCAGCTGCTGGCGCGCCGAGGCCAGCTGAGCCGCGGCCTGGTCGTTGCTCTGCTGGGCCTTGGCCGTAGCCGACGCCACGGGGGCGTTGGCCAGCGTCAGCACCGCCTGGTCGGTGGTGAGCTTGTTCTGGTCGTTCGTCAGCGTGGTCTGGTCGTTGGCGACGGTTGACGTGGCCGTCGGGCAGCCGGCTGCCGGCGGGGCGGCGCTGCAGTCCAGGTTCATCGTCGCGGTATCGGTGGCGAGCTTCGAATTGTCAGCGGTGATCGTCGCCTGGTCGGCGTTGACGGCTGTTTGCGCTCCGGCGATCTGGGGCTGCGCAGCCGCTTGCGCCGCCGCCACCGCCTGCGCGTTGATCGCCTCTGTGTCGGTGAGGCTCGTCTGTGCGTTGTTGACCGAGACCTGGGCGGCGGCGACCTGGTTGGACGCCGAGGTCACGCTTGACGCGGTCGGTCCGGCTTTATCCTGGGCCAGCTTCGCATCGGCGGTGGCGAGAGTGGCCTGGGCCTGGAGCAGCTGCGCGGACAGCAGTGTGGGGTCGAGGGCGGCCAGGGTCATCCCGGCGGACACGGATTGGCCGACCGCGACGTTCACCGTCTGCACCGTGCCGGCCGAGGCGAAGTTGAGCGCGGCCTCGCTGACCGGCGCCAGGTTGCCCGCCATTCCGATCGACTGCGTGATCGTGCCGTACGTCACCGTCGCGGTGCGGTACGTGGTGGTGATCCTGGACGCCTGGGCGTAGACCACGGAACCTCCAAGGAGCGCGGTCACGATGACCAGAACGACCAGGACCCTTCTGCGCAGCAGCGTACGCAGAGAAATCGTCATGACGTCACTCCAGCGTGCTCAGGTCGGCGAGTCGCCTCGACCACATATGCATCGAATGCCTCACCCGAAGGGAGTCGATGGCGGAGCTGACAGCGAGGGCGCTTCCGAATCCGGCGACGACGCCGATCACGACCTCAGCCAGGAACGTGGTCGCGCCATACGTGCCGGCAGGCAGGCTGCTCACGATGTACCGGCGGTGCGAGAGATTCGGAAGGCGGCCCTCGTGCATGTGGCGAGGATGCGGATGTCTTCTGAGACGCCACTGGCAGAATGCTGTGATTTGCATGTGAAAATGTTCTGTAAACGCAGGAAACGCGGAACCCGCGGGCATGCGAACCTTCAAGCCATGCGCAAGATCGACGCCTTCGCCCACATTCTTCCGCGGCTGTTCATCGACCGTCTGGAGAAGCACCTCGAGGGCGCGATCAGCGCCCGGCAGCTGCGCTACTACCAGGACGGCGTCTTCCGTTTTGATCCGGTCCTGACCGACCTCGACGCGAGGTGGCGCAGGATCGAGCCCTTCGGCGACTACGCCCAGGTGCTGGTGCTGGCCGTCCCACCGCTCGAGGAGGTCGGGCCGCCGGCCGTGGCGGCCGAGTTCGCCCGGATGGCCAACGATGAGATGGCGGAGCTGGTCCAAAGACATTCAGACCGCTTCGTTGGGTTCGCCGCGGCGCTGCCGCTGAGCGACATCGACGAATCCGTGAAGGAGATCGACCGCGCCACTTCGCAGCTGGGCGCGCTGGGTGTGCAGCTGTTCACCAACATGCTGGGGGTCCCGCTGGACGATCCGCGTTTTGAACCTGTATTCGCGCGGCTCGCCAAGCTCGAGGCAATGGTGTGGCTTCATCCGACCCGCAACGCGGCCTGGCCCGACTATCCGACAGAGGCGGCGTCGGACTACGGCCTTTGGTGGTCGATTGGATGGCCGTATGAGACGGCGGCCGCCCTGTCGCGCCTCGTCTACTCAGGCCTGATGGAGCGCCATCCGAACGTGCGAGTCCTCGCGCACCACGGCGCCGGCATGGTGCCTCATTTCTCGGGGCGGCTGGGGATGGGGCCGGGCTACCGCCAGATCAGGGACGTCCTGCCGCGGCCGCCGCTTGAGTATTTCCGGCGCTTCTACGCCGACACCGCACTCTTCGGAGCGCCGCACGCGGTGCGATGTGTGCTCGACTTCTTCGGACCCGAGCACGTCCTGTTCGGGACCGACATGCCGCTCGGCCCGCCGGACGCGATCGAGGCGACGATTTCCGACATCGAGTCGTGCGGGCTCTCGGGAGAGGAGAGTGCCGCTGTATATGCAGGGAATGCGAGCCGGCTGCTCGGCCTGGGCGCGGGCGCCTAGAGCGAGGGTCAGCCGGGACGCTTCTCGTCTGGATGCCCGGTGTTCCCGAACGCGATCCGGTCTCGAACCACCGCGGCGCGACCGAGCAGCCGCGACCGCTGCACCGCATCCTCGCCGAAGCGATCGCGGATCGCATCCATCGCGGCCTCCAGCCGCTCGTTGCGCGGCGCCTGACCGAAGAGGTCGAGCTGCCCGGCGTCGCCCTCGCTCAGGCCGGCGAGGCCGACGCCCAGCGTGCCGACCGTGCGGCGCGGGTCGCGGGCGGCCAGCAGCTTGAGGGCGGCCTGATAGATCTCGTCGCCGGTTGCGATCGGCCGTGTGAGCGTCGACTGCCTGGAGAAATGGCCTTCGTCCGGGCGGTAGACCACGCCGACCGAGACCACGCTGCCGCGCCGGCCCGCCGCGCGCAGCCGCCTCCCGACCATTTCGGAAAGCCTCATCAACAGCTCCTCCAGCTCTGCTTGAGAGGCGGTCGCGCGCGCGAGCACGTGCGAGTGGCTGTAGCTCTTGCGTCGTGCGCTCTCGAAGCCGCTCACCTCGAAACCGCGCAGGCGGCGGCCCCAGCCCGACGCCACCTCAGCATGCATCCCGCCGAGCTGTTTCCGCACGGCCGTCGCACGCAGGAACTCCATGGGCGTGTGGATGCCGGCCTGCACGAGACGCCGCGCGCTCGCCGCGGCGATGCCCGACAGGTCGGTGAGCTGCAGGCGATCGAAAACGGAGACAAGATTGGTGTGGTCGATGCGCTGCAGGCCATCCCGCTTGTCGAGGTTCGAGGCCTGCTTGGCCATCCAGATCGAAGTCGAGACCCCGACCGAGGACGTGACGCATTCGCCGATCTCGTCGCGGATGGCCGTCTTGATGGCTCGGGCCACTCCCTCGGGGCCGAGCCTGGTCAGCCCGGGCGTGCCGGCAAGGTTGACCGACGCCTCGTCGATCGACATCCGCAGCACGTCCGGGCTGTGCCGTTCCATGATCTCGATCAGCGTGTCTGAAGCCGCCCGGTACAGGGGCGGGTTGGGCTCCCGGATCAGGATGTTGCGAAAGATCGCCTTGGCCTCGTAGACGCGCATGCCCGTTTTGATGCCCAGGTCTCGGGCTTCCCGCGAGGAGGACACGATCGTGGCCGCGTCCGTGGCGTAGGCGGCGATGGCCAGCGGCCGGCGCCGGAGGGTGGCGTCGTGCTGCTGCTCGATCGACGCGAACGCGCAGTTCAGGTCGATGACCAGGGTCGCCGGGTCGGCCGTGTTGAGGCCCAGCTCGGTCGCTTCGCGGGAGGGTGCGGGCACAGTCGAGCAAATGTTCGCACCAACCGAGCAGGTCCGCAAGCCGATGATTGTCGCAACCTGATGCGCGCTTCGCGAATGCTGATGGCGGTGGATCTGCACGCGGAGGGCGAGCCCGGCCGCGTCATCCTCGGCGGCGTGCCCGACGTGCCTGGCGAAACCATGTTCGCCAAGCGCGTCTACTTCGAAGAGCACCTGGACGGCATCAGGAAGCTGATGCTGCGCGAGCCGCGCGGCTATCCCGGCCTTTGCTGCAACGTGGTGCTGCCGCCCACCGACAGGCGGGCGGCGGCTGGGTTCGTGATCATGGAGCAGACCGAGTACCCGCCGATGTCCGGCAGCAACATCATCTGCACGGCCACGGCCCTGCTGGAAATGGGCGTGGTTCCGGCGGTCGAACCGCTCACGCGGTTCATGCTGGAGGCGCCGGCGGGGCTGGTCGGGATCACTGCCGCCGTCGAAGGTGGCAGGTGCAAAAGCATCACGTTCGAGAACGTGCCCGCCTTCGCCGTCCACCTGGACGCGCCGGTCGAGGTGCCGGGCTTGGGCACGGTCACGGTCGACGTCGCGTATGGAGGCATGTTTTACGCGATCGTCGAAGCGGCGCCGCTCGGCTTCCGGATCAGCCCGGACGAGGGCCGCGAGCTGGTGCGGGTGGGGGAGATGATCAAGGCGGCCGCGCGCGAGCAATTGCCGGTCGCGCACCCGGACAACCCGGCCGTCAGCGGCATCTCGATCATGCAGTTCACGCTTCCCGCGGCACGGCCCGAGGTGGCGATGCGAAACACGGTCGTGATCTCGAGCGGCCGTTTCGACCCGGACCGTCCCGAGACATGGACCGGTGTCCTCGACCGGTCGGCATGCGGTACCGGGACCTGCGCCAGCATGGCGGTCCTCCACGCGCGAAAGCAGCTTGGGCTGAACGTGGATTTCGTCCACGAGGGCATCCTGGGCACTACCTTCACCGGCAGGCTGGTGCGTGAGACCAGGGTGGGCGGATATCCGGCGGTGGTGCCGACGATCACCGGCTCCGCCTACGTCTACGCGATCTCGAACTACGTCCTTGACCCGGACGACCCGTTTCCGGAGGGATTCACCGTCGGGGACATTTGGGGTGCTGTGGATCAACCGGGGCTGGACCAGCGTCCTAAGCTGGATCCATGAGCAGAGGATTCAGGAACGCCGACTCCACCCAGGACCTGAGCGAGAAGGCGACCGCGGGGACGATCGAGCAGATCCTCGAGCTGGACCGAGAGCAGGAGCAGCGCGCCGCGGAAAGACGCGCGCACGGCGCTTACGGGATGTGCGAGGACTGCAGCAAGCCGATCGGAGCCGAGAGGCTGGCGGCGCTGCCGTCCGCGACGCGATGCATGTCATGCCAGTCCGCATGGGAGCAAACCAACCGCATCTGATCGTCAGCGCAAGGGTGGCGCGCAGACCTCAGCGGTCCCGGTCTCGCTCTGACATCTCGTCGATGCAGACCGCTGCGGCCGGCAGCAGCACCTCGTCCTGACCAGGGGCGATGGCGATGCCATAGGTCTCCCTGAGGGTGAACCACCGTTTGGAGATGGTCGCGACCGTCTGGCCGCCGCCCTCGATCATGTACTCGTGGTTCAGGATGTCGCCCTGCGCCTCGAGAGGCGGAACCCATGCAGTTCCGCTTTCATGATGGCTGGTCGCACACGCCCCCGCACCTGGCACGGCCGTCACAATGTGGAAGAGTGTCGAATCGAGGACTGGATGGCGTGGACGAGATCGAGACCATGCGCAGGCGCGCGGTCGCCGCGCGTGAGCGGTTCAGGGCGCTGCCCCACTTGAATTCCGACCAGCTCGGACCACCCGACCCCAAGAGCGGCGAGCGATGGGACCGCTACAACGTGCTCGGCCACATGGCGGAGTTCCTTCCGTTCTGGGTGGCCCAGATCGAGATGGCCATGGACGGTGCTGAGCTCGGGCGGCAACCAGGTTCCACCGAGAGGCAGCAGGGGGTCGACAGCGCTCGCGCGGTGGGCGAGGGCGAGCTGAGGGAGCGCGTCGACTCCGGGTTGGAAGGTCTCTTGCGCTTTTTCGACCGGCTGCGCCCGGTCGACCTGGACCGCCAGGTCACCATGCGAGGTCGCGGGGAGCAGACGATGCGGTGGGCCATGGAGAGCCTGCTCGTCGGCCATGTCGAGGAGCACTGCGAGCAGCTGGCCGCTCTGGGGTAGCCGCGGCGAGCTCAGCCTGAGGCGGAAATCCCCGCTTCCTGTTCGCTACCGCTCCACTTGAGCCCGGCCGCGTCCAGCTTGCCCAGCTGGGCGGCTTGCCGCCAGTGCCGGACCGAAGCTTCGATGTCAGGCCGCGCATCCAGCAGCGTCGCGTATTCCATGTGGAGGTCGCGGAGCCGGTCGGGCATGCCGACCGTCTCGAGCAGGCCGATCGCGGTCGCAAACTCCTGGTCGGCCGCTCTTGGATCGCTTTCGTGCTCCGCCACCTTGCCGAGCAGCTCGTGCGCCTCGGCCAGCACGAGGCTCTCTCCCGTGGCCTGGCCGCATTGGAGAGCCTGGGCCAGGTAATCGCGGGCGACGTCCATCTCGCCCCGGCGCAGGTTCAGCAATCCGAGGTTGTTCAGGATGAAGCCCCGCCCGCGGCGATCGATCTCGAGCGCGACGGAGCCGGACAGCGCCGTGAGCAGGTGCCCCTGGGCGGATTCGAGCTGACCCTGGTGG
>JBOHUP010000428.1:0-2315 GCA_050734615.1 Candidatus Dormibacteraceae bacterium
CCGCTGACCGGGTCGACTGCGTGGGCGAGGCGGGCGCTCGTCAGCGGGAGGACGAACACGAGCCCGGTCGCCACGATGGCGCCGGCCAGCAGGCCGATCCTGAGGCGCACCGACCGGACGCTGATGATCGCGACCAGGACGAGGGCGGCCAGGGCGAGCAGGCCGCCGCGTGAAAGGGTCGCGATCTCGGCCGGGATCAGGATGACCAGGGTTGCGATCGCGCACCAACGCCGCCGCCCGTCAGCGAAGAGGGCAAACCCCGCGGCCATGCCGATGATCGGCTCGAGGTAGAGAGCCACGGAGTTCGGGTCGATGTCGAACGCCGCGGCCGCGTGTCCCGGCTCCAGGGTGTGGGTCGCGACCGCGTAGAAAAAAATGTACAGGTCGTAGATGGAGAAGAGCACCGAGCCGGCGGCCCAGATCCCCAGGAACGTCTCGATCGAGCCTTCCGTGCTCAGCAGGGCGATCGCCAGGTAGTACATCGCCACCGGCTCGAACCAGTACGCGCGAAGGATGCCGAGCCCTCCGCGATGGTCGGGGGCGACCAAGACCCCGATGATGCCGGCGAGCAGGAGCAGCGCGATGGGGATCTCAAAAGGCGTCCGCCCGGGCAGCGGGCCGCGGTCGCGCAGCAGCGCAAGGAGATAGAGGACGACGGTCATGCCCACCAGGTTTTCGAGCAGGGTGGTGGGGATGGCGCCGAGGTGCCAGCGGACCACGTAAAGCGGTGACGCCGCAGCCGTCAGGGCAAGGGCCAAGCGAGTGAGCCAGATCAGCCGCGGGGTGGGTTTCAGGTCGGTCGAAATGTTAGCCGCGCTAAGCTTTCGCCCGCATGGCCCCTCGCGACCTACCGAGCCGCACGCTTTATCAGGGTCGCGACCGCGCGGCGGCACGCTCGTTCCTCCATGCGATCGGGCTGAGCGCGGCCGACATCGACAAGCCCTTCGTCGGCGTGTCCAACTGCTGGTCGGAGACCATGCCGTGCAACTTCGGCCTGCGAGAGCTGGCCGCGCCGTTGAAGGCCGGCATCCGCGCCGCCGGCGCCAACCCGATGGAGTTCAACACGATCGCGATCTCCGACGGCATCACGATGGGCACCGAGGGCATGAAGACCTCGCTGGTGAGCCGCGAGGTGATCGCCGACTCGATCGAGCTGGTCGGGCGCGGCCACATGTTCGACGCGATGGTCACCCTGTGCGCGTGCGACAAGACGATCCCGGCATCGGCGATCGCGCTGGCGCGCCTTGACCGCCCGGGCATGCTCTTGTACGGCGGTTCGATCATGGCCGGCATGTTCCGCGGCACCCAGGTTGCTGTCGGCGACGTTTACGAGGCGATCGGCGCCGCGGCCGCGGGCAAGATGAGCGAGGCCGACCTCACCGAGCTGGAGGCGGTGGCGTGTCCGGGCGCCGGCGCTTGCGGCGGCCAGTACACGGCCAACACCATGTCGATGGTGATGGAGGTGATCGGCCTGTCCCCGGTCGGCTTCAACTCCATCCCCGCCACCGACCCGGCGAAGCATCGCGCGGCCGAGAAGCTTGGCCCGATGGTGATGAACCTGCTCGAAGAGGACCTGCGGCCGTCGATGATCCTCACCCGCCGTGCTTTCGACAACGCGATCGCAGCCGTGGCCGCAAGCGGCGGATCCACCAACGCGGTGCTGCATCTGCTCGCGCTGGCCCGCGAGGTCGGAGTCGAGCTGGCGATCGACGACATCGACCGGATCAGCAGGCGCACGCCGCTGCTGTGCGACCTGAAGCCCGGCGGGCGTTTTGCCGCAGTCGAGCTGCACAGGGCGGGCGGCATCGCGCTGCTCACGCAGCGCCTGATCGACGGTGGCTTCGTGGACGGCGACGCGATCACGGTGACCGGGCGGTCGCTGGGCGAGGAGTGCGAGTCGGTGACGGAGACCGCCGGCCAGGAGGTGGTCGCGCCGCTGTCCCAGCCCCTTCGGTCTGAAGGCGGGATCGTCATCCTGCGCGGGAACTTGGCGCCGGACGGCGCGGTGGTGAAGATCACGCAGCACACGCCGACGTCGCACCACGGACCGGCGCGGGTCTTCAACCGCGAGGAGGACGCGGGCGCGGCCGTGTACGCGGGCAAGATCAAGCCGGGTTATGTCGTCGTGATCCGGTACGAAGGCCCGCGGGGCGGCCCGGGCATGCGCGAGATGCTGGCGCCAACTTCCGCGATCATCGGCGCAGGGTTGGGCGAATCGGTCGGACTGATCACCGATGGCCGCTTCTCCGGCGCCACGCATGGACTGGTCGTCGGTCACGTCGCTCCGGAAGCCTTCGTCGGCGGCACGATTGCTC
>JBOHUP010000429.1:0-3579 GCA_050734615.1 Candidatus Dormibacteraceae bacterium
GTGCTGAGCCTACCATCCCGATGCCTCCCCGGCGGCTTCGGTGCGACGCGCGACGTTCGCCAACCATGGCCGTCATTGTCGTCACTGTGATCGAGCTCGGGACGCATCGTCCAAGAGGGTCCGTGACAGTCAAGACGACAGCCAAACTCCTGAACGGTGGCAGTCAATGGCGGACTGCGGCGGACTCTCTCCCGCCAGTTCTCATCTCGCACAGACGTTGGCGAACGTCGGTGGACATCAAAACCACGGTCTTCAAAACCGTTTGCGGGGTCCGCAGACGTCCGCATGAGTTCGCCTTCGTCCGCCAACGTCCGCCCACGAAGCGCATGACAGCCAATGACAGCCAAAATCCGGGCTCACCGTGGTCGCCAGAGCCTGGGAGCGTCGCAGACTGCCATCTGCCCACCAACGGTTATCTAGACCGATTGCGGGCGAGCATGCCTCGCGCGCGCCTATTACATGTGGTCGATGTTGTAGACGATGGCCGCTCTCGGCGTAGTGCCGATAGATAGGTCAGTCAGTGCTTCCGACAGCACGACGCTCCACCCCCCGCGTGATGACCGGATAGGCGGGCGCCAACACTTCGACGAGGTCGAGGCGCCCGACGCGGATTCCTGAGTCGCCGAGCTGTCGGAGAACAGCGTCTGGTATCTCAGCGGCCTTGGGCCGAGCCACTACGGTTGTGAGCTCGGGACCGGCATCCCAGAATCGCTGGACGCACTCTCGCAAGGGCGGGCCGGCGTTGAGCATCGATCTAAGGTCCAACGCAGCCATGGGAGCCTTGTCGCCGCCTCCGCGCAGAGAACGGAGCCGCTCGACCAATTGCTCGCGCGTCCGCCCGCGCCAGGTGAAGGCAAGGAAGGGATCCTCGTCGAGGGCTTCCGCGAACAGGTAGAACACCGCCGCCACGTGCTTGCAGGGGCTGGCCCAGTCGGGACACGTGCACCCGCTGGCCAGCTCCCGGCCGGAGGCGGGAAACAGCGACAACCGGCATTCAGTGAATGCCTCTTCGATCTGCTGCGGCATCTCGCCGGCAAGCAGCTTGGCTGCGAAGAGCGCCCGGCGGGACATCGCCAGCTCGGCGCGCCGCCAATCGACGTCGGACAACGGTTTGAGCGCGATCCGCACGTTGTAGGGCGCCCGGCGGGAGCCCTGGACCCGAGCCTTGATCTCGCCGGGCGTCACCGCCCACTCGAGCACCTGACCCCGCCTGGCGTAGGACCGGCCGCGGTCGAGCCGTGATCCGAACCCGAAGGATTCGAGGATGGCGAGGAAGCGGCGGGACCACCAGGTCTCTCCGATATCGCCGCGCCGGCTCTTGGCCTTGAGTCCCCCGATCGCCGGCAGCGGCGTCGACTTCGGAAAGAAGCCGAAGCGCCGCAGGTCGCGGGCTGCGTACTTCCGCACCCTTCTGCGTGGCGTGCTCATTCCTCCGCCACCGCGTCCTTGGAGAGCGCGATCACCGATCGCAGCTCATCCGTGGAAAGTTCCGTGAGCCAGCCCTCGCCGGCGCCGACGATGCGCTCGGCCAGCTCTCTCTTCGATTCCAGCATCCGGTCGATGCGCTCTTCCAGAGTGCCCACACAGATCAGCTTGCGCACCTGGACGTTGCGGCGCTGGCCAATCCGGAACGCTCGGTCGGTGGCCTGGTCTTCGACCGCCGGGTTCCACCAGCGATCGAAGTGCACCACGTTGTTCGCCGCTGTCAGGTTGAGCCCGGTGCCGCCTGCCTTCAGGGACAGGATGAACACCTGCGGACTGGAAGATGATTGGAAGCGCTCCACCATGGCGTCGCGTGCGGGCTTGGAGGTCCCGCCATACAGGAAGAGCACCTCATGTCCCATCTGCGCCTCTAGGTACGTCTTCAGCAACGCTCCCATCTCGGCAAACTGTGTGAAGCACAGCACACGATCACCTTCGGCGACGGCCTCCTCGAGGATCCCTTCAAGTCGCGAGAGCTTGCCTGACCGCCCCTCCAGCCTCGACCCGTCCCCGAGCATCAGAGCCGGGTGATTCAACACCTGCTTCAGCCGCAGCATCGTGCTGAGTACCAGGCCCTTTCGCTTGATGCCTTCACTGTCTTCGATCTTCTGGAGCATGTCGTCGAGGACTGCCTGGTAGAGCGTGGCCTGCTCGCGGGTGATGTTGCAGTAGACCTTCATCTCCAGCTTGTCCGGCAGGTCGGAGATGATCGTGCGATCGGTCTTCAGCCTGCGTAATACGAAGGGTCGTGTCAGCCGTTGGAGGGTGTCCGCGGCCGCTTCGTCGCGGTAGCGCTCGACGGGAACCGCAAAGCGGGCTCGGAAGTCGCTCTTCGTGCCCAGCAATCCGGGATTGCAGAAGTCGAGGATCGACCACAGCTCCGACAGCCGGTTCTCGACCGGTGTACCGGTCAGGGCAACCCGGCTGGCAGCCGGCAACGACCTCACCGCCTGAGCCTGTTTGGCCTCGCTGTTCTTGACGTTCTGCGCCTCGTCCAACACCACCCGCCGCCACTCCACGGTGGCGAGCAAATCGCGGTCGCGCGCGATGAGCGCGTACGTGGTGATCACCAGGTCTGCGGCGCCCGCCGCCTCCGCGAACCCATCCGCTCCAGATCGGCCCCCGCCATGGTGCACGACCACCCGCAGGCCGGGGGTGAATCGCTCGGCTTCGCGCTGCCAGTTGCCGACCACGGACATCGGGCAGACGAGCAGAGTCGGGCCGCCGTGCTCAGCCTGGACCAATGCCAGCAGCTGCACGGTCTTCCCCAGGCCCATGTCGTCCGCGAGACAGGCGCCTAGGCCGAGCTGCTCGAGGAATCCGAGCCAGCCGAGTCCGCGCTCCTGGTATGGACGCAGCGTGCCCACGAATCCCTCCGGCGCCCCTTTGGCCTTCACACGCTCGCCGTCTTCGCCATGAAGAAACTTTCCGAGCCAGCCTTCGGCTTGGACTCCAAGCACTGGCAATCCCGTTTCGGACCGGTCCAAGCCGAGGCCGATGCGGAGCAGCTCCGGTATGGATGCCGATCTCGCCCCGTCGGCCTGGTGCCGTTCGAAGAAGGCGAGCGCGGTCTGCAACCGATCGGGCTGGAGCTCGACCCAGTGGCCGCGAACCTGGACCAGCGGGACTTTCAGTGCGGCGAGCTGGCGCAGATCGTCGGTGCTCAGGTCTTCATCGCCGATCGCGAGCTGCCACCTGTAGTCGACCAGGCCCTCGAGGCCCAGCAGGCCGACCCCGGCGTCCCCCCTGCCACTCGTCTTCGCGCGTACGCCGATTCGAGCGGAGCGCTGTTGCCACCACGATGGGAGCATCACTCCGAGACCCGCCTGGACCAGGGTGGGGGCGACCTCTTTCAGAAAGTGGTGTGCACCAGCGGTATCCAGCCGCATGCGAGTAGGGCGCGGTGCGTCGAGTGCCGCCTCCAGCTGTGGCCACAGGCGTGCAGCTCTGCCGAGGTCTGCCAGGAGCGCCTCCTCAGGTTGGTGCACCACGCCCCCCAGCACCGACAGACCCGGCCCGCTCGCCCAAACCTCGGAGGCAGGGACAATCAGGCTTGGGTCGGCGGCGGATTGGAGGAGAAAACGCACGGTCCACGGC
>JBOHUP010000430.1:0-3153 GCA_050734615.1 Candidatus Dormibacteraceae bacterium
CTCGTGGCTCAGCACCAGCAGCCAGCGGTGCTTCTCGGCCTCATCGAAAAGGCGCGCCTTCTGCTCGAAGACTCGCAGCGGCTCGATGTCCGCGGACATGTTCCAGGGGACCTTGAGATGCGGCGTCTGGCAGACGAGGTCGCCGGTGACGGCGCAAGCGAGCTCACCTGAGCGCAGCACGAGGACCTGGCTGCCCGGTGTGTGACCGCCGACGTGCCGCAGGTGCACGCCGGGCAGCACCTCGGCATCTCCGTCCAGCAGTTCGACGAGGTCGTTGCCATCGGCGAGAGGCGTGAAGTCATCCGTGACATAGCCCGCGCTGCTCCGCACGTCCGGATGCAGCGCGAAGTCCCACTCGCTGCGCTGGATGAAGTGCCGGGCGCGCTTGAACGTCAGCTGCAGCCCCCCTTTGTCGTCGCGCCGCGTCAGGCCGCCGGCGTGGTCCCAATGCAGGTGGGTTGTGACGACCGCGTCCACCTCCTCGGGCCTGATGCCAAGACGCTGGAGCGAGCGGAGCAGGCCGTCCGGCTCGCGCAGCGCCACCTGCCGGGCTCGCTTCTCGCTGAGCTTGTTGCCGATCCCGGTCTCGCAGATGATGACCCGCCCGTTCATCCGCGCGATCAGGCACACGCACGAACAGTCGATCATGTTGTTGCTGTCGGCGGGCTTCTGCTTCTCCCAGAGCACTTTGGGCACGACGCCGAACATCAGGCCTCCGTCCGCCTTCCAGTGGTCGGTGACCAGGACGTGTAACTCGAGGTCTCCCAGCTGCACTTCGCCTATATGCTGCGGGAAATGACCCTCGCCGCGATCAGGACTTCGAAACTCTCCAGGGACTACGGCCTGGGGCGAGGGCTATTCGATCTCGACCTGGAGGTTCGCCCCCAGGAGATCTTCGGCTACCTGGGCCCCAGCGGATCGGGCAAGACGACGACCATCCGCCTCCTGATGGGGATGATCCGCCCCACCAGCGGCTCCTCTCACGTTTTCGGACTGAACTGTGAGCGGGATTCGCCGGCCGTCAAACGAAAGGTCGGATACCTGCCGGGGCGCATGCCCGAGTTCGGCAGCATGCGAGGCAAAGAGGTGGTCGCCTACCTCGGCGGGATGCGTGGCGGCGCCCACCCCAGGTTCGTCCACTCGATCGCCGAAAGGTTCGACCTCGACCTCAACCAGCGCTCTCGCGACTATTCGGACGGTGATAAGCAGAAGCTCGGCATCCTGCTCGCTTTCATGCACCGGCCGGACCTCATCGTCCTCGACGAACCAACCAACGGGCTCGACCCTCTCAACCAGCGCGAGCTCTTTTCGCTGCTCGAAGAAGCACGCGGCGCCGGTGCCACCGTGTTCATGTCGTCCAACCTGCTCTCTGAGGCCTCGCGGGTTTGCGAAAGGGTCGCCATCATCCGGTCCGGCCGGCTCGTTCGCGTCGCCGCAACCACCGAAGCCGGCATCGAAGACACGCTGCTCAGGAACTACTCGGAGACGTCGGCCAAGGCGCTGGGACCTTGATCGCCATCGCCTATGCGCTGCGCTCGGGTCGCTGGGGCCTGATCGGTTTCGGCGCGCTTGGATTCGTCTCCACGCTGATGCAGACGCTGAGCTTCTATCGAGTCGCCGGCAACACACCCCCGGAGCGCGCCGCTTTCGGACGCAACGTCTCCGCGCTAGCCTTGGAGCTCACAGCCCTGCTGCCGCCGCCTGTCAGACCCGACACGGCCGGCGGGTACGTGCAGTACATGGCGTTGGGAACTCTGGCGGTGGGGTTCGCGGTGTGGGCCCTGGTCTCTGCCGCCGGCGCCGCGCGATGGGACGAGGAGAGGGGCCTCACGGAAGCGATCCTTGCCACGAGCCTCGGTCGCCTGGCCATGGTGCTGACTCGAGTCGTCGCATTCGCCTGCAGCGCCTTTGTGGCGGCAGCCGCCGCCGGCGCGGCAATGGCCCTCGCCGCGTGGCTGAGCGGCGATTCCTTTCCCCTGCAACCGATCTTCGAGGCCGCGGCGAGTCTTGCCGCGCTCGGCATGTTCTGCTACTGCTTGACGTTCCTCATTGTCCAGCTCACGCCCGCGCGAGCAGCCGTTGCGGTGGCCGGCGCCGTTCTTCTGGCGCTTTTCCTGCTCAACAGCCTGAGTCGCACGCTCTCGTCACTGGTTTCGCTGCGGCCGCTGTCCCCGTTTCACTACTACGAACTGAGCGGGCCTGTTGCCCCCGGGGGAGGGCTCGACGTTCGCGCCACGCTGACCCTGGTCGCGGCCGGCGTCGTCCTGGCCATTGGGGCAGGTTTGGCGTTCGCGTCCCGCGACCTGGGCTCGCCCCTGTTTACACTGCCGCCCCGAGCCCGGCCCCGTGGCTACGATGCCGCGACTTCTGCCTGGTGGCGAATACCGGTGGCGCGAGATCTCTACTTGCATCGGGCAGCCCTGGCGGCGTGGACGGTGGGCATGGCCGCACTCGCCGCTGTCTTCGTCGCCGTGACCAGGGCGGCGATCCAGCCGGTGCTTGCGATTCCGGAGTTTGGTCGCATCTTCGCCGGCCTGGTGAACCGCGAGATCTTCGTCTTGCTGCTCGACTCCCACTGGTTTGGCACAGCCCAGCTGCTCCTCGCGGCCTTTGCCATCACGGTGGTCGCGCGCTGGGCGGCGGACGATGCCGAGGGGCGGCTTGAGCTCGCGCTGGCACAGCCTCGTTCCCGCTCCGTTGTGGTCGTCGAGCGCGCTGCCTCGCTCGCGGCCGGCTCAGCCCTGATCGCTACGGTTTGCGCCCTCGTGGTGGGTTACGCGTCGCACCTCGATGGTATCGAGCTCGACCGTGGCAAGCTCGCCGCGGCCTCGCTCCTGCTGATCCCGTTCACGCTGGTCTTCGGCGCCGCAGGCTCGCTGCTGACCTCTTGGCATCCCCGCTCCGCCGTCGGCTTACTGGGCGCTTTCGCATTCGCGAGCTACCTCGACTTCGAATCCGGAGCCATCGTCCAGTGGCCGGATTGGGCTCAAGATCTGTCGGCTTTCAAGCTGTACGGCAGCCCCCTCCTTCTCGGGGTGGATCGCCTGGGGGTCGCTTTGATGATCCTGCTCGCGCTGGCAGGCTTTGCCGGCTCGATACTTGCGATGGCGGGGAGAGATGTCGGAAGTTGACCACGGCCTTGCGCGTTGAAGC
>JBOHUP010000431.1:0-7597 GCA_050734615.1 Candidatus Dormibacteraceae bacterium
GTGTTCCGCCGAGCATGGCGTCCTTGATCGCGCAACCGGGCTCGGTGAGGTGCTCGCAGTCGGGAAAGCGGCAGCGCAGCGCGAGCTGCTCGATGTCGTCGAAGAGGTTGCCGAGCGCTGCTTCGCCTTCCCACAACTGCGCCTCGCGCAGCCCCGGGGTGTCGATGATCATCCCGCCGCCGGGCAGCTGGACGAGCTGGCGGTGGCTGGTCATGTGCCTGCCCTCTCCCGAGCGGTGAGTCACGTGGGTGCGCATGACTTCCGCGCCGACGATGCGGTTGATCAGGGTTGATTTGCCCACACCCGACGGCCCGAGCAAGACGCCGGTGCGTGCCGGTTTGAGCTGGCGTTCTATCTCGTCGATCCCTTCACCCGTCACGCCGCTGGTGACCAACACCGGCGTGCCCATCGAAACCGCCTCGAGCTGTTCGCGCATCGCGCCGGACGAATCGGTGACGTCAGCCTTGGTCAGGAGCACGACCGGCACAGCGCCGCTCTGCCACGCGATGGTCAGGTAGCGCTCGATGCGGCGTGGATTGACGTCCGTGGCCGCGGCCACGACAAACGCGATGTCCACATTGGCCGCCAGGACCTGCTCTCGGCTGGCCTCGCCCGTGGCACGCCGCGAAAATACCGTCCGGCGTCCGACCACGCGGTCGATGAACCCGTCTTTGACCGCGACCCAGTCTCCGACGGCGGGGTCGGCATGACGCGCTCTCGCACGCTTTGCCTGCTTGCCATCGTGGATGAGATAGTCGGCTCCGAAGTCCGCGATGACGCGCGCAGGCACGTCACCGTCGAAAGCGATCTCTTGAAACCTTGTTTCGAAATCGGGGTCCCAGCCGAGCGGTGCGAGCTGAGAGGAAACATCGATCGACAACTCGAAATCCTCCGGGAGAAAACAGGCGGACGGTATCGGTCCGCCTACCGAGGATCGCTTCTAGAGGGAAGCTCCTGGGGCGGCCGACGGCCGCAAATCGGTTACCGCAATCTCAGCCATTCGAACGCCACCTCCTTGGAGAATTTCTGCGCGCGCAGCCTACCACGTCGGGCTTCAGCTTTCAGAGGCCTGCCACAACGGCTAGTTGCCCTTGAAATCTGCCTTGCGCTTTTCGCCGAACGCCTTGATGCCCTCGTCGGCGTCATGACTCACGAACACCCGGCCGATCGCGACCCGCTCCATGGCGAGTCCGAGGTCGAGTGGTGCGCCAAAGCCCTGCGTGATGGCCAGCTTGGACCACCCGATCGCGACACTCGGACCGGCGGCCAGCTTGGCGGCGTAGTCGATCGCGCCCTGCCGGCATGCCGCCGCGTCCAAAAACAGCTGGTCCACGAGACCGATCTCCTTGGCCTGGGCGGGCGACATCGTCGTCGCGTTGGCGATCAAGTCGATGCCCTTCGACAGACCCACCAGCCGGGGCAGCCTCTGGGTGCCGCCAGAGCCCGGGAAGAGGCCGAGGTTCACTTCCGGCAACCCGATTTGATACGTGCCTTCAGCTGCGAAGCGCAGGTCGCAAGCAAGGGCCAGCTCAAAGCCGCCGCCGAGGCAGTGGCCGGCGATGGCGGCGATGAAGATCAATGGCGAGTTCTCCATCTTGCGGAACGCTTCGTGGGCCATGAGCGCGAGCATGAACCGCGATCGTGGGGTCCCCGTCGCGAAGACGCCGACATCTGCACCTGCCGAGAAGAACTTCGGCGACGCGCTGGTGACCACGACGTTGCGGATCTCGCCGTCGAGGCGCGCGTCGTCGATCGCGCCGGCGAAGGAGCGCAGGAAGTCGTGGTCGTAGCTGTTAGCCGGGGGCTGGTCGAGGACGATGATGCCGACGCCGCCTTGCTTCTCCAATCTGACTGGCATTGACGCCCCTCCCCAATTGGCCTTCCAACGAACCCGATAACCTTATCTAAGTACCGCAAGAACCAACCTACGGGGGTGCCGCATGGCGACGATGATCATCGAAGGCGACAGGACCAAGGCCGCGTCGGGCAAGTCGTATGAGGTCCGCAACCCGGCCACCGGCGAAGTCGTCGACGAGGTTCCGTCCGGTGGCCCCGCCGACGTCGACAGGGCGGCCCAAGCCGCTGCCAAGGCGTTCGCCACCTGGTCGAAGCTCCCCTCCAACCAGCGGCGGGAGATCCTTCACAAGGCCGCGGACCACATGCTCACCAAGGTGGAGGAGATCGCGGTCATCCTCACCAAGGAGCAGGGCAAGACGCTCCTGGAGTCCCGGCTCGAGGCCCGGCGGTTCGGCGAGAACATCGGCTGGTTTGCCGACCTCGCGGACAAGATCCACGGCCAGTACGTCCGCCTCCCAGACCTGACGACGTACGGCCTCGTCATCCGCAAACCGATCGGAGTGTGCGGAGCGATCGTGCCCTGGAACTTTCCCCTGACCCTGGCCGCCAACAAGGTCGCTCCCGCCATCGCCGCCGGCAACACGGTCGTCCTGAAGCCGGCGAGCACGACCCCGCTGTCGACGCTTGCGTGCATCGAGGCCCTGATCGAAGGCGGTCTGCCCTCAGGCGTGGTCAACGTCGTGCTCGGGCAGGCGACCGGCGAGGCCATCGTCGAGCACCCGCTGATCAAGAAGATCGCGCTCACCGGATCCACTCCGACCGGCAAGCGCGTCATGGCCAAAGCCGCTGAGCACTTGAAGAAGGTGACGCTGGAGCTGGGCGGCAGTGATCCCTGCATCGTCCTCGATGATGCCGATGCGGAGGGTGCGGCCCGCGCCATTTCGGTAGGGCGCTTTTTCAACTGCGGGCAGCAGTGCCTGTCCACCAAGCGCCTGTACGTGCAGGAGGGCATCTATGACGCCTTGATGGAGAAGCTCGTCGCACGGGCATCGAAGCTGAAGCCTGGCAACGGCCTGGACAAGGACTCGCGGATGGGACCGATGCACACCGAGACGCAGCGCGCCGAGGTCGAGGCGCAGATCAAGGACGCGGTGGACCAGGGAGCGAAAGTCGTTTACGGGGGCGGCAGGCCGAAGGGGGGCGATTACGACAAGGGTTGGTTCATCGAACCGACGATTCTCGAGAACGTCCCGGACGGCGCGCGCATGTGGAAGGAGGAGGTCTTCGGGCCGGCTCTCCCCGTGCGCAAGGTCAAGGACCTGGACGAGGCGCTCCGGCTCGCCAACGACACCCAGTTCGGTCTCGGCTCGTCGATCTGGACCGCCAACATGGCCGCCGCTCACCGCGCGGTGCTGGAGCTGGAGGCTGGCTACACGTGGGTCAACGCGCTGGTGATCGCCCACGACGAGCTGCCCTTCGGTGGCACCAAGCAATCCGGCTTCGGCAAGGAGCACGGGGTCGAGGCCTACATGCAGTACACCGAGGAGAAATCCGTCGTTTACGGCGGAATTTGAAATCTCCCAGGGCGTAACCAGGCCGGGTACTGATTCCGCTATGAGAATGGGACTGACGGTGATCGGCGTCCTGGTTCTGCTGGCGGGCGCGGTCTTCGCCGGCCAGGGGCTGGGCTACATCCCGGGCAGCTTCATGACCGGGGACATCCACTGGTTCTGGATCGGCTCGGGCATGATCGTGCTCGGCCTTGGGCTGGGCGCGTTCGCGCTGAGGCGAGCGCCGAAGCGAGCCTAGGCCGGCGCGATCCCCGGGTGAGGGAGATGGGCGCCGGCCCTACGCACGCTTTACGCGGTCCGGCCGTTGAGCCTATCCCAGTGGGATTGGCACTCGACACAG
This sequence comes from Candidatus Dormibacteraceae bacterium, assembly GCA_050734615.1. Taxonomy (GTDB): domain Bacteria; phylum Chloroflexota; class Dormibacteria; order Dormibacterales; family Dormibacteraceae; genus DASXBJ01. Next base: position 3,709 of record JBOHUP010000431.1, read on the forward strand.
CGCGTCGCGGCCGGCTGGTACTTCAGCCTGGTTTCGGGAATGCGGCGGCTGCAGCCCTCGCAGATCCCGTACGCGCCCTCGCGCAGCCGCTCGAGCGCCCGCTCGACCTGCTCGCGGTTCTGGTCGAGGAGATGGACCAGCAGGTCGGAGGTCTCGCGATCCGAGAGCGCCTGGGCCAGGTCGGTCTCCTCTGGAATCCCTGTGATCACCCCGCCGACGGATTCGTTCAACGGCCGGTGAAGTCCGGCTTCCTCGCCGCATTGAGCCGCCAGCAGCTGGAGCTGCCGCCGGTCGGCCTCCAGCCTCTCAGCCGGTTCCTCTTCGGGTCTTTTCCTGGTTGCCATAGCAATCCCCCCTCCAAACTGAATACCGGTCCAGGCGACGTTTGGATTCGACAGTCACAACGCGCGCTATGAGCGGGCTACCCGGTCGCGCACAATTAGTCGCCTGATGCTGCTTTTCATCCCCCCGAAACTCATCGCCGCCGCCGCCGCGGGGCTCGTTCTAGCCGGGTGCCAACCGGGGTCGAACAACCGCCCGGTGCCGAGCGTACCTCAGATCGGCGGCGACCTCAAGTGTGTGAATGGCGACCATGGCTACGAGGACCTCCAGGCGGGCTGGGGCTTCTGCTATCCGGGCACCTGGCGGTACCAGCTGAAGTCCCAGGGCAGCCAGAGCCCGGCGCCGGCGGAGCTCGACATCACCTTTGACATCACCGACATCCCGTGCACGTCACCGACGACGGCCGGCGGCGCGCCGGTCTGCTCTCCCAGCGCCGGCCTTTTCGCCTTCATGATCGTTTCGACCTTCGATCGCGGCAATTCGACCGACCTGGCTTCGTGGGAGCAGGCCAACCTGAAGGCGGTGCCTGACGCCCAAACCATCCAGTGGGGCAACTCGCTGGAGGCCGCGAGGCTGTCCGACGGGCGTCGCATCGCGTTGACGCCTCACCACGTCGTGATCCTGGACCTGCGCTCCGGCTTTGACAACCTCGACCTGGAGACCCCGATGTCAGCCCGGTTGGCCACCTGGAAGTTCGACTACTAGCGATCAGCTCGGACGCTTGAAGAGGGATTGCATCTTGATCGCAAGTCCCATGTCGCCCTTGATCTTGAGCTTCCCCTGCATGAAGGCGGCTGTGCCGTCCAGCTGACCGGTCATGATCTTGACCCAGTCTCCGGAGTCCGCCAGCAGAGTCAGGTTGGCCGGCTCGGAGGGCTCGCCGGCGCCCGACTCGGCCTTGCCGTCGTGGATCTTCACCCACCACTTCCCGCCGTGGTCGCCGCTCAGGTCGAACTGGATGGTCGCCTTGGTGCTGCCGGCCTTCTCAGGCACCAGGTACTGAGGCAGGTGCTCCACGATCTGGTCGGGTGTGAAATGGACTTCAGACATCTAATCTCTCCTGGCAATCGGACAACAAGCCTGCGATCCATCTTAGCTAGACGTCTCTCGGTCGGCGAGAATTTCCGCCATGGCCACCGAGCTCGCGCTGACCGAGGTCGCGGCGGACGTTTTCGAGCTTCGCCTGCCGATTCCTTTCGAAGACGGCCTGGTCAACGTTTTTCTATTCGCGGATGGCGAAGAGGCCGACCTGCTCGACTGCGGCATGAACTCTGAAGAGTCGCTGCAGACCATCCATGCCGCCCTCGACCACCTCGGCGCCAAGAGGTTGCGACGCCTGGTCGTCACCCACATCCACCCCGACCATTACGGGGCCGCCGGAGCGCTCGCCGGCGAGGGCATGGCCGACCTGTACATCCACCGGCTGGAGGTGCCGCTCGTCCACCCGCGGTACGTCGAGCTCGACCACCTGGTCAAGGAGGTTCGCACGTACCTGCTCGTCCACGGCGTCCCGGCGGATGACGCTGACATCCTCAGCAACTCGCAGCGGGCTTTGAGCCAGGTCGTGAAGACGGCCGAGCCATCTGTGCAGCTGGACGGCGCCGAGACGATCGAGATGGGCCGGCGGCGCATGCGCGTCGAGTGGACGCCGGGTCACTCGCCCGGCCATATCTGCCTGTACGACGCGCATGACGGTCTACTGTTCGCCGGCGACCAATTGCTGCCCGACCTTTCCCCCAACATCGGGCTGCACCCGCAGAGCACGCCGGACCCGCTGCACGAGTACCTGCAAGGGCTGCAACGGGTGGCCGCGTACGAGCCGAAGCTGGTCCTGCCCGGTCACGGCCGTCCATTCGCCGATGCGTCCGGTCGCGTCGAGGTCCTGATCGCGCACCACCGTCGAAGGCTCGAGCAGATCGTCGAGATCGTCGGTCGAGCGGAGCAGACCGCGTGGCAGGTCGCCCTGGAGCTGTGGGGTCCCCGCGACCAGCTCTACGAAAAGCGGCTGGCGCTCCAGGAGGGCCTCGCGCACCTGCAGGCGCTGGCGGTCGAATCACGCCTGGTCAAGACGGTCACGCCTTCTGCCGTCCGCTGGTCGAAGCCTTGATTCCCAAGGGCAGCAGCCCGGCGGGATAGCATCCGACGCCGACGACGCCGGGGCCGGCATGCGCGCCCACGACAGGCCCGAGGGGTTGAATCAGCAGACTCTCGGCAATCGGCTCCAGCTCATGCGCGACCCGTTCGGCGTCGGCTTCGGCGCCCGCGTGGCCGACGATGACGCAGATGCCCGCGCCGCGATCCACCGCCCGGCTCAGCTCGACGATCCGGTGGAGGGCGCGCTCGAAGGTGCGCACGCGCTCCAGCGGTGTCACGAGGCCGTCACGGATGCAGAGCACCGGCTTGACCTGCAGGACCGAACCCATCAACGCACCGGCCCGGCCGATGCGCCCGCCGCGCCGCAAGAACTCCAGCGTGGCGACCGAGAAATAGGTCTCGACGCTGTCTCGCATCGCGACGACCCGGGATTGGATCGAGGCCGCGTCGAGTCCCTGTGCCGCGAGCGCGGAGGCTGCCAGCACAACGAGGCCGAGCGACATCGAAACGACGTGCGAATCAATGACCCTCACTCGCTTGGGATCGGTCATGTCAGCGCCCTGGCGCGCGGACGCGTAAGTTCCGCTCAGCTTTTCCGAGATGTGGATCGACACGATCTCGGAATGGTCCGCGAGCAGCTGAGCGTACTTCTCAGCGAAGCGCCCGGGCGAGGGCTGCGACGTGGTGGGGTGGACTGTCGCCCCCGGCAGCCTGCGGTAGAACTCGGCCGGGGTTATGTCGACCCCGTCGAGGAGCGAGCGGCCTTCGAAATGAAGAGTCAGCGGAACGACCGAGATCGAACGCAGCCCGACCAGGTCCGCGGGGAGGTCGGCCGTCGAGTCGGTCACGACGGCCACCCGGCTGGGGGTCAAGAAGGCGACTCACTTGGTCGCTGCTCCGGCGGCGGATCATCCCCTCGGCGGTACTTTCGATTGCGAATGAATCGGTTCTCGAGCGGCCTGATCGCGATCAGCATGATCAGGACGACGAAGGTGGTGAAAATCGCCAGGCCGAAGTAACCAAAGCCCACGGCCATGCCGACCGAGGCGACCACCCAGATGGACGCCGCCGTGGTGAGCCCACGCACGTCAAGGCCCTGCCGGAGGATGGCCCCGGCACCGAGGAAACCGACGCCCGTCACGACCTGGGCCGCGATCCTGGTCGGGTCGACACGAATCCCCAACGCCGGCTCCAGGCCGAGGGCGGTGAACATGCTCGCGCCGACGCAGATGAGCGCCATGGTCTTCATGCCGGCGGGATGGCCGCGAATCTCTCGCTCGGTACCGAGTGCGAGGCCGATCAACAGGGCGACGAGAACCCGGAGGTATATGTCGTATTCGCCGCTGAGAGGCAGCTCTTTCTAGCCCCGGCCCGGACGCCCTCCGGGCTTGTCCTGCGCGCCGGGCTCGTCTTTGGCGCCCGGCTCGTCGGGAAGCTCGGGGAGGTCCAAGCT
>JBOHUP010000432.1:0-2720 GCA_050734615.1 Candidatus Dormibacteraceae bacterium
GTCCACGACCGCGACATCAGGTCGACGACCTCGCTGAAGATCTCCTTGTCGGCGAGGAGCGGCGTGATGTCACGAAAGATGATCCCGGCCTGCTGGTAGCCCGGCACGTCCCGCACGTACCGCTTCAGCTGCTCAGGTGTGCTCACAGAATTGATCGGAAGTATTCAAGCGTCCGGCTCAGTCCTTCTTCGATGTCGATCTCCGGCTGCCAACCCAGCTTGGTGCGCGCCCGCGTGATGTCCGGCTGGCGCTGCTTGGGGTCGTCCACGGGAAGCTCGCGGTGTGTGATCGTGCTCTTCGAGCCGGCCAGGTTGATGATGATCTCGGCAAGCTGCAGGACGGTGACCTCCTGCGGGTTACCGAGATTGACGGGCATCTCGTCGCCTCTTTCCAGATTGGCGAGGATGCCGCGCACGAGGTCGGTGACATAGCACAGGCTGCGCGTCTGAGATCCGTCGCCATACACGGTCAGGGGCTCACCGCGGATCGCCTGAGCCATGAAGTTCGGGACCGCGCGGCCGTCCGACACCTGCATGCGCGGGCCATGCGTGTTGAAGATGCGGACGATGCGGGTGTCGACGTCGTGGCTGCGGTGGTACGCCATCGCGAACGCCTCCGCGCACCGCTTGGCCTCGTCATAACAGCCTCGCGGGCCGATGGGATTGACATTGCCCCAGTAGTCCTCCCGCTGGGGATGGACGAGCGGATCGCCGTACACCTCAGAGGTCGATGCCAGCAGGAACGTCGCTGCCTTGGCCCGAGCGAGACCCAGCATGTTCATGGTCCCGATCGTGCCGACCTTCAACGTGTGGATCGGGTTGGCGTCGTATTGCGGGGGTGACGCCGGCGAGGCGAAATGGAGCACGTAACGCACGTCCCCGCCGATGAAGATCCCGTGGTTCACGTCCATCTGCCGGAACTCGAAATCAGGGTGACCATCGAGGGGCCGCACGTTTTCGCGTGAGCCGGTGATGAAGTTGTCGAGGGCAAGGACGCGCTTCCCGCTGTTGAGAAGCGCCTCGCACAGGTGCGAACCGATGAAGCCGCCTCCGCCGGAGACTACGGCTCTCGGTTTGTCCACGTTACTCGCGGCCGATGCCCCGATAGGTGAAGCCCAGGCCGCGCATCACCGCGGGGTCGTATATGTTGCGGCCGTCGACCACCACAGGCCTTCGCATCGACGCCTTGAGGCGAGCCAGGTCCAGCTGCCGGAACTCGTTCCACTCGGTGACGATCACCAGCGCGTCGGCGCCGGCCGCGACCTGGTATGCGTCGACCATGTATTCGAGGTCGGGCAGCAACGGCCTCATCCGCTCCATCGCGGCCGGGTCGTACGCGCGCACGTGGACGCCTGCCGCCAGCAACACTTTTGCGATGTCAAGGCTGGGCGCCTCGCGCAGGTCGTCGGTGTTCGGTTTGAACGCCAGGCCGAGCAGGCCGATCACCTTCCCAGGCAGATCGTCGAGGCATTCGCGCAGCTTGTCGATGGCGAGCATGCGCTGGTCACGGTTGATGTCCATGACCGCGTGAAGCAGCTCGGGGTGGTAGTCGAACCGTTCGGCGAGGGCGGCCAGAGCGGCGACATCCTTGGGAAAGCATGAGCCGCCGTAACCAATGCCGGCGTCGAGAAAGCTTGGACCGATTCGCTTGTCCATGCCCATGCCTTCGGCGACCAGCTTCGCGTCCGCGTCGACCCGTTCGCAGATCCGCGCGATCTCGTTGATGAACGAGATCCGCGCAGCGAGGAAGGCGTTGGAGGCGTACTTGACCATCTCGGCGGTGTAGATGTTGGGCGTGATCAGGATGGGAGCCTCGAGGGGTTCGTAAAGCCTGGCGACCAGCTCGGCAGCGGTGCGATCGTGGCTCCCGATGACCACGCGGTCGGGGTGCATGAAGTCCTGGATCGCCGAACCTTCGCGTAAGAACTCCGGGTTGGACACCACCGATGCGGCGTGGCTCTGGTTCCGTTTCTTCAGGACGTCGGCGACCATGTCGCCGGTCAGCGGAGGCACGGTCGATTTGTTGACCACCACCAGCGGCCCGTCCATCGAGTCGGCGATCGAGTTGGCCGCCGACTCGACGAACGACAGGTCTGCTTCGCCGCCTTCGCCTTCCGGTGTGCTGACCGCGATGATCGCGTACTCCGCTCCGGGCACCGCATCCTCGTAAGCCGTGGTGAACTTCAGCCGGCCGGCCTTCGCGTTGCGTTCGACGAGCTCGCTCATTCCGGGCTCGAAAAACGGGACGTGATGGTTTTTGAGCTGCGCGATCTTCTCGCGGTTGACGTCGACGACAACCACGTTGTTTCCGAGGTCGGCGAGGCACGCCGCCGTGGTGAGGCCGACATAACCAGCGCCGATGACCGCCACCTTGCTCACGGCGAGGCGATTATGTCAGGCCCGCCGGCGACCACCTCGTAAGCGGCGATCGTCTGCTCGGCCGCCTTACGCCAGCTGAACGAGCGGGAGCGCTCGATGCCCGCTCGGCGCCATCGGTCCGGGTCGGCCGTCATGGCAGCTGCGGCGCGGCCCAGCGCTTCGGCGTCTCCGTCCTGGACCAGCTGTCCCGCTCCGTCCACCACCTCGACCACGCTCGAGTTCCGATACGCCGCGACTGGGCAGCCGCACGCCATGGCTTCCAGGCACGGTAGGCCGAACCCCTCATACCGGCTTGGGAACACAAAGCAGCCCGCCGCGGTGTAGAGATCGACGAGCTCAGGC
>JBOHUP010000433.1:0-6746 GCA_050734615.1 Candidatus Dormibacteraceae bacterium
CTGCGTGCCACCACAGCCGGCCGCCAGCAAAGCAAGCGCACAGACGACGCCGGCAAGCAGAGATCTCGATTGCATTTTGGAGCTCCTGTTGTTTTCCGCGAACGCACCCCGAACGCACCCCGATACCGGATCGGGTTACGAGCGGAGGTCAGGCGGCGCCCTGACAGGTCGACGCCGGGATCAGCGGCCGGACGGCGCCCCTCGAAAGTGACCGTCTTCGACAGCACAGGCATCGGCCGCAGGCTTCGCGGCGGCCGAACGTGTCTATCGCGCCCCGGCCGAGCTGGCACGAGCCAACTCGGTGCCCTGGACTGCGACCTGGCCCTGGATTGATTCGCCCGCGCTGAGCGCGGCCTCGATGCTGCGGATCAGCGCCCGAGCGGACTCCCGGCTCAGCTCCACGGCCACCCGGGCCTGCGGGCCCCCGGCTGCGTTCGAAAAGTCGATGTTCAGCGTGTGTTCCAGGGGCGTGAAGTAGGGATGGTCGTAGTACACGACAGCGTGGCTGAGCCGGAACCATCCTTGCGGTCCCTTGCCGCTTCCGCTGACCTCGGTAGTCTCAGTCACGTAAGAGCACATAGGTCGATTCCTCCTCAGCTGCCGAGATGTCGACCGAACCAATCGAAGATGAGCCGCCAACCCGAGTTGGCCGCCTCCACCCGGTAGTTCGGCCGATCTGTCGAAAAGAAACCATGGCCGGCGCCATCGAAAGTGTGGAACTCGAAGGTCTTGCCATGTCTGGTGAGCGCCTGTTCGATCTGCTTGGTCTCGGCGGGCGCCGGATGGCTGTCCTCCACGCCGAAGAGCCCAAGCAGATGGCAGCGAAGTTCGCCGGCGCGATCGATCACAGGCTGTACCTTGAGAGGCAATCCCTGTGGCGGAGCTTCGATCACGAAGGCCCCGTAACAATCGACAGCTGCATCGAGGTCGAGCGTGCAGCCGGCGAGAAATACCTGCCGGCCGCCCGAGCAGTACCCGATCGCTCCCACCTTCCCGTTCGCATAAGGAAGGGCGCGCAGGTAAGCGATGGAGCCGGCCGCATCGCCGAGGAAGCGCTCATCAGGTACGCCACCGCGCGCACGGGCGGCGGCGGCTGCGTCGTCAGGGCTCGCGTCCGGGCCCTCGCGGTAGTGGAGGTTGGGACAGATCGCGGCGTACCCGCTCGCGGCAAACCGACTCGTGATCTCCTTTGTGCTGTCATCCCATCCGGGCATGTGGTGCACCACGACCACGCCCGGATAAGGTCCAACACCGATCGGCCGTGCGAAATAGGCTTTGATCCAGTCTCCGCCGTGGCCCTGGATGCGGACGGTTTCGGCGATCAGGCCTCCGTACATGCTTCCTGCATTAAAGCGTCCGAAGCTTCCGCGAGCGACTTCGTTTCTGCCTCCTGGTGGACGAAGTGGCCGCCCCTGAGCGCTGACGCCGCGGCTGCGATCAGGCTCGCGGCGATGGAGAAGCTGAGGACTAAGACCAGGCCGTGCTGGAACGGTCCCGCGATGAGGGACGGGAAGAACGCTCGCCCTGTGAGGCGAGCAGCGTCGGCCGGAGGGAGCTGGCCGAGCACCGGCCCGAGGAGCGTCCCCAGTGGGTTGTAGCCCAGAAACGATGCGAACAGGTAGCTGATCGGCGGCAGGCCCGCCAGTCGATGCGCGAGCGCGGCCGGTACCCCGTTGGCCGTGAGCCCGGCGTACATCGTGGCCGGAACTGTCGAATTGAGGCCGACGATCATCAATGTGAAGAAAAGTCCGATTGAGAGCGGCAGGCCCACATTGTTGAAGGTGACGCGAATGCCGGAGGCCACGCCTCGATGGCGGGCCGGGACGCTGTTCATGATGCCGGCTGTGTTGGGCGAGGCGAAAAGTCCCATCGAAACGCCGTTAATGAAGATCAGGAGCCCAAACACCGGGAAGGAGAAGTCGGCCGGCAGCAGCATCAAGAGGGCGAAGGACACAGCCGCCAGCAGCATTCCGCCGGTCGCGAAAGGCCGGGCGCCGTAGCGGTCCGACAGTATCCCTGAGATGGGCCCGGCGACCAGAAACCCCACTGTCAGGGGCAGCATGTATATGCCGGCCCACAGAGGCGTTTGCGTGTAGTCGTATCCGTGCAGGGGCAGCCAGATCCCCTGGAGCCAGATGACGAGCATGAACTGCAGCCCGCCGCGGGCGACCGAAGCAAGGAGACCGGCGATGTTCCCCGCGGTGAACGCGCGGATTTCGAAGAGCTCGAGATGAAACATCGGGTCCCGGGTCCTCGTCTCCCAGTAGGCGAAGCAGGCAAGCACCACCAGGCCGCCGGCGACCAGCCCGATGACCTCGGGGTTGCCCCAGCCCATCGGCGAGCCACCATACGGCTGCAGGCCTGAGGTGACGCCGATCAAAACCATGGCGAGGCCCGCCGCGAACGTCGCGTTGCCGATCCAGTCGATGCGGGCGCGCTGCCGCTCACCGATTTCGCGCAGCTGCCAGAAGCCCCATACCGTGCCGACGATCCCGATTGGTACGTTGATGATGAAGATCCACCGCCAGCTTATGCTGGCCAGCACCCCTCCCACCACGATGCCTAGGAACGACCCAGCCATGCCAGCAATCATGTTGACCCCGAGGGCCAGTCCCCTCTGGTTGGGTGGAAAGGCGTCGGTCAGAAGGGCGGCCGAGGTCGCCATCAACATCGCGCCTCCCACCGCCTGGACCATTCTCAGAACGATCAGCTCGATGGCGCCGGCCGACCCCTGGCTCCACACAAGCGAAAGTCCAACCGCGGCCAGTGTGAAGACCCCGAACCCGATGTTGTAAATGCGCACTCGCCCGTACATGTCTCCCAACCGACCGGCGGTCACCACCAGTACGGCGGAGACGACCATGTAGCCCATCAACAGCCAGAGCAGATACGAGAAGTTCGCCGGGTCGAGAGGGTTGATTTTAATTCCGCGGAAGATCACCGGCATCGCGATCAAGATGCTCGTGGCGTTGACGGTCGCGATCAGCATCCCGATGGTCGTGTTCGAGAGTGCGATCCACTTGTACGCAACCCCGGGACGCTTCGAAATTACTTCCGCCGGACGCTCCTGGCGCTGCTTCATTCGTTGATTTCCCCGGCGGCAGCGCGGCTGCGGGTCAGCTCGACGAGCCGCCTCAGGCTGCTCGTCAGGCGTCGGCGCTCGTCACCGGTCATCGAATCAACTGCCTGATGAAGATCGGTGCCGCGCAGGACCCTGATCTGTCCGAGCAGCCTCTCTCCGGCGGGCTCGAGCTGGATCTGCACGCAGCGGCGATCCTCCGACTCGCGGCGGCGGCTGACCAGGCCGCGCCGTTCGAGGCGGTCGACCAGGCGTGTCACCGAAGTCGGAGACAGTCCGACAGCGTGACCGAGCCGGCCTGCGGTCTGAGGACCCTGCCTGAGCTCGCGCAGGACCGAAAGCTGGGTCAGCGTGACCTCGGCCTCCTGCCACAACCTCGCCTGGATCGATTCGGCAAGGGCCAGAGCGTCGAGGTAGGCGAGAAGGGCATCCCTCGTCTCCTCCTGGACGGCGGGGGCTTCCACACTAGTTGTCATAGCGACAATCTTATACGCACTGACAAGTGGTCGGCGAAAGCTGTCGATGACGAAGCTGAAGCGTCATGGCTACCGTGGGTTGCCTGGCCAACATATTCCGGTTGATGAAAAAAGACTCAGGTCCCATCATGGTTCTTGGCCCCGGTGGGTTCGAAAGGCGCAAGCCGGACGGATTCGCTGGGGTCACTGCTTTACGGCGTAGGTGGAGTTGGGTGAGCAGCCAATCAATGCCGTGGGAACATGATCGCGAAAGCTGATTTCGGGCGGACCGGGCATAAAAGCACCCGGGTCGTGTTCGGCGGGGCGGCATTGAGCGACGTGTCGCAAACTGTGGCAGACCAGACGCTGGACGTCCTCCTTAGCTACGGGGTCAATCACCTCGACACGGCATCTGTGTATGGCGACTCAGAGCTACGAATCGCATCGTGGCTCAAGCGGGAGCCAAACCACTTCTTCCTCGCCACCAAGGGAGACAAGCGCGATGAGAAGGGCGCGAGAGAGGAGCTGCTTCGATCGCTGGACCGGCTCGGTGTCGCACATGTCGACCTGTGGCAGATCCACGCGCTGGCCGACCCGATCGAATGGGATCAAGCCCTCAGTCCGGGCGGCGCATTGGACGCGGCGCTCCTGGCCCGCGAGGAGGGCCTCATCAAATGGATTGGGGTCACCGGGCACGGCGCCCAGATCGCGGCGACGCACAGGCGGAGCCTCGATCGCTTTGATTTCGATTCGGTTTTGCTTCCCTACAACTACTCGACGATGCAGAACACGTACTACCGCGAGAACTTCGACGCGTTGGCCCGCACCTGTGAGCAGCGCCATGCAGCCGTACAAACCATCAAGTCCATCGCCCTGCGCCCGTGGATGGATCGCGACCACACGCGCGCGACGTGGTATCAGCCACTGGAGGCTCCGGAGGACATCGACCGCGCTGTGTGGTGGGCGATGGGTCGCGAGGGCGTCTTCGTCAACAGTGTCGGCGACCTGGATCTCCTGCCTCTCGTCCTCGACGCGGCCAACCGTTTTCGCGACAGGCCAGACGACGGCGAGATGCAGACCCTCCTCGCACGCTCACATGCCGAGCCGCTCTTCGTCTAGAGGTGTCAGGTCCCGGCCGCGCGCCATAGGGGCTTGAGCAGCCCACCTTCGACCAGGCCAAGCTCGGCTTCGTACACGCTCAACCACTGGGCATAAAGGTCTTCATAACGACCGTGCGTTCCAGGGTCCGGTTCGAGAGTCTTCTCGAAGCCGACCACCTGCTTCGCCGCGTCGGCGACGTCTGAATACAGGCCGGCGCCGATGCCGGCGAAGATCGCGGCTCCCAAAGCGGTCGACTCTTTCACCCTTGGCACCTTCACGGGCAGACCAAGCACGTCGGCCAGCACTCTCGGCCACAAGCTTCCCTTTGACGCCCCACCTGTGAAAACGACCTGGTCGCATGCTCTTCCGGTCACCTGCTCGATCACCTTCAGGTGGCCGTAAGAGACGTACGCCGCGGCCTCTTCGATCGCGCGAATGCACTCCTTCTTGCCCGAGCTCGCCGGGTGGCCCATGTCGAACTGGACGAACCCCGGAGAGGCGTGAATCCAGCGGCGGGCGACCATCAGGTTGGAAAAGATGCCGAGCACACCGTTCGAACCCGCGGGCACGCCGGCGGCGGCGCGCTCCATCAAGGCGTAGGCGTCGGTCGCGGTGCTGGCGGCCTCCTGTCTCTCGAGATCGCAGAAGGCGTCGCGAAACCACCTCATGGTCAGCCCGCAGTAGAAGCCAATTCCCTCCATCATCCATTGGGCAGGCAGGGCGTGGCACAGAGTGCGAAGCCTTGCCTCCGGATCGATCATGGCCTCCGGCAGACCGATCGTCTGCTGCCAGAACGTGCCGCCAATCACAGTGAAGTTCCCCGTCTCGACCACGCCGATGCCGACCAGGCCAAGCTGCGTGTCCGCCCCCCCGACCACGACCGGCGTGCCCGCCCGCAGGCCCGTGTCGGCGGCGGCGCGAGCGGTGACCGCCCCGACGACAGTGCCGGGTTCCGCGACGGGCGAGAACACCTCGGGGCGCATATCGCAGATCTCGATGAGATCGGTGGACCAGGTCCTCGCCGCGAGATCGAACATCCCCGAGCTGGACCCGATCGACGGGTCGGTGAAGAACTCGCCCGAAAGGCGATAGGTCATCCAGTCGGCAAGCATGTTCAGGTGCTTCGTCGCTTTGAAGATCGCCGGCTCGTGACGCTGGACCCAGCGCAGGCGTGCGGGGGCGGTGATCGCCACCCAGTCGCCGCCGGTGCGGTAGATCTCCTCCGCCTGCCCCCGCGCGACCAGGTCCCCCGCTTCGACCCCTGCCCTTGAATCCACGTTGGGACAAGCCCAGATCTCGCGCCCGGCCTCGTCATAGAGGACCATGCCCTCCCGCATGCTGGTCGTGCTGACCGCCGCGATGGCCGAAACGTCGACGCCGGGCGCCAGCAGCACCTGCCTCACGCACTCGGAGATCAGGCGCCAGTTCATCTCGGTATCGAAGACCTGGGAGCCGGGCACTCCTTGCAGCTCGCGGTGGCTCCATTCGCGCTGGGCCATAGCGACCTGGCGGCCGCCGACGCCGAACACGACGGCCCGGCAGCTGCCCGTCCCCGCATCGAGGGCGAGCAACAGCGGCTCGCTCACACCTCTACCGCAGGCCGATTCACCACCGAGGCCAACCTGCCACCCTCGGTGAAGCGGCCGATCTCCGTGGCGACCATGGTCACGCCGCGGAGGAGGGTCTCGTGCGTGGCGCCCCCGATGTGGGGCGTGATGATCACATTGTCGTGCCGCAGCAGCGGATGCGGCCCGGTGGCCGAGCGGCCCCTGACCACGTCCAGCGCCGCGCCGGCGAGATGGCCGGATGTGAGCGCTTCGTCGAGCGCGTCTTCATCGACGAGCGTCTCGCGTGCGGTGTTCACGAAATAAGAACCGGCCTTCATGGAGGCGAACTGCTTGGGACCAAAGAGGTTCTCGGTCTCTGCGCTCGCTCTCGCATGAAGCGACACGAAGTCCGACATCCGCAGCAGCTGCTCAAGCGACGGCACCTGATGACCAATCGTCGGGTTCTCGAGTTGGACAAACGGGTCGTACACCGCCACCTTCATTCCGAACGCAAGCGCCCGATGGCCGACGCGCCGTCCAACGTTGCCGAACCCAACCAGGCCA
>JBOHUP010000434.1:0-15855 GCA_050734615.1 Candidatus Dormibacteraceae bacterium
GACTCGGGCCACCCATTCGTATTCGAAATTGTCCGTCCGGACCGGAAGGTCCAACGGTCTAGAAACCATCCGATTGGTCTCATGAGCCGTGGGCGATCAGCTTAGGGTCGGAGGCATCGTGAAACAAGGCCCAGTGTCAAGCCTGCCGCTAAGGAGCCATGTCGTCGGGCCGCAAGCAGACACTTGCCAGCGCAAACACATAAAAGGACGCGCGAGCAGAGCGTTTCCACTTCGCCACTCGGCTAGAGGCGGGGGCAGCCAACCTATACGGCCAGCTCGGCAGTGGCTTGCGAGCTGATCTCCCATTGGCTGAAAGTCCTGGACAACGAGGTCACGACCGTTTAGTTCCACCGCCAGGTCTCGCAGAGCGCTCCACAGGGACTACCTTGCACCGACCGCGATGACCGCCCAAAGAGCTTGTAACTAACTCCTTGACATCGGTGTTAAGTCATGTACTGTGACCATGGTTAATTCGCGACCGCGGGGATTCATGGGAATGGCTAGGCTGGTGGCGGCGATCGTTGGCCTCGTGGCGCTTTCAGGCTGTGGGCATGTTCCGATGCCTCAACAGCAGGGAGATACGGTTGCGTCCGGTTCTAGGGCGCCATCTCCTTCGCCCACCGCCCCGCCGTCCAGCACCTCTCAATGGCAGGTCTACACGGACGGCACATATCACTTCGCAGTCTCATACCCTCCGGGATTTACTTTTGAGGGCCATACGGGCGTTGGTGGGACAGGTTTCCTCATGTCCTACAGGGCATTCGACCCGCAATACGCAAACATGTATCCGCCCGGCGACATCGGCATCGGCATCTATACGAGAGACGCGGACACGCTCGCGGCATGGGTGGACAAGCACACTGGACCGCCTGGGTCGTCGGACCATACTCGATATTGGTCTCCGGTGACAAACGAGGTGGCGAGCACCGCGGGGGGACGCCAAGCCGTTTCATTTGATTGGGTACCAGACACGGGACCTCCAACAATTCACGACACGGCTGTATTTCTGGGGACGTCTTACATGCTCACGGTAGGGTGGTGGTCGACTGTTCCGTCCTATGCCACCACGCTGCAGCCGTACTACCAGCGAATGCTATTGGACCTCCAGGTGTGACGAGGCCAAAATCTAGGCTTAATCGGTCTCGCCATGCAGCGATCGCCCTGGCGACCGGTTTTGTGCTCGCAATGGGCGCCGTCCCTGTACGAGAAGTGAATGCAAATCAGCTGCCCCCTTTATTATCTGCCGTGGGCCTCGGGTGTCCAACATTGGGTGCTTCAAGGGAACAACAATCCCCCACCGAATGGCAGCCATTACGGCGTCCATGCTTGGGCGTGGGACTTTGACCAGCCCTGGTTGGATCGTCCATGCGGCTAGGGCCGGCATTGTGTCGTGGATTTATGACGGCAACAGCACAGGTGCCTGCGATTTTAACTACGCAAACTTTGCCAACTACGCTGTGGTTCGTAGCACCAATCCCGACGGCTCCCAGGACGAGGCCCAGTACCTGCACCTCGCGTATGGGTCGGCGACGCCTCGCGTCGCTCTGAACGAAGCTATCACGGCCGATACCCCCCTTGGAGTTACCGATACGACCGGTTGGGTTTGTGGCTCCGGCCACCTTCATTTTCAAGTTGGAGCCCGGCATCCCGGGTCCTGAAAACACGAAGACCCGGTCCCAGGGACCAGGTTTCGAATCCAAAGTACCTCTCGGAGGGCCCTCCAAAAAGGGCGGCTGGGTGGTGGGCCGGGGCAGAATCGAACTGCCACAGCTTTCGCGGCGGTTTTACAGACCGTTAGGCTCGCCAATGCCCAGCCGACCCACTGTCTGGTGCCGGTTCGAGACCGGCCCCGCCGACGATCTTAGTAGATGAAGCCCACCAGCTTGCCGCCGAGCTGGCCCGGCTTGATCGTCCGCTGGTCGATCACGTCGAAGGCGACCCAGTTCATCTCTGATACCACCCACGAGCCGTCGGGGTTGACCGCCTCGACGTAGGCGACGTGCCCGGCCCAGCTCTCCCAGGTGACCATGATGGAGCCGACCTTGGGCGTCGAGCCAACCGAGTAGCCCTGTGCCGCGGCGTTGGCGTACCAGTAGCCGGCATCGCCCCGCCACGTCACGTTGCGCTTGGTGGCCACGTAGTAAGTGCACCAGCCCGCTGGGAAGCCAGTCGCCGGGTATGAGCCCAGGCAGCAGCCCAGAACCTTGACCGCGAATGCGGTGGACACGACGCCGCTGCGCTGGAGCAGCTGCCAGATCGTCGGAGGCGGTGGGAACGCGCCGCCCACTCCACCGGGGATGACCAGCGGCGTACCCGTAACCAGCTGGGGAGTTCGCAGGCGGTTGAAGTCGAGGATGACCTGGGGGTCGACCTGGTACTTGTCGCCCAGAGCCGCGACCGTGTCATTGGCCTTTGTCATAACGACGATTCCGGGCACCGGCGGGATGACGATTTGGTCACCGGTCGCGACCGAGTCGGAGGTCATGAGGTTCGTGTTCGACCAGCGAATCTGAGCCACGGTGACGTTGAAC
Source organism: Candidatus Dormibacteraceae bacterium (assembly GCA_050734615.1). Taxonomy (GTDB): domain Bacteria; phylum Chloroflexota; class Dormibacteria; order Dormibacterales; family Dormibacteraceae; genus DASXBJ01. Next base: position 2,532 of record JBOHUP010000434.1, read on the forward strand.
TTCGCGGCGATCGTGGCGAGGGTCTCCCCCGCCGCGACCCGGTAGGCGAGGGGGGCATGGTTGATGGGAGCCGCGGTCGGGATCGAGACCGGCTTGATGATCGTGCTGTAGCGGCCGAGCGAGACGTCGCCTACGCTGCCACCCTGGCTGACGACCACCGCTTCGGCGTTGACGGCGCCGAGGCGGGCGGTCAAATAGGCGGGGAAATGCTTGTCCATCGAGGCATAGCTCGACATGGCGACCGCTATCCCAAGCACGATTGCATGGGTCAGGTAACGATGAACTCGCATGCCTACCCCTAAATGCTTCGAATCCGCCCGAGGCGGGAGGATCCCCCAGAGAACCGGGTCACCCTAGCAGACCCTCCGCGAGCGAGTCAACCCTAAAAGGCTGTTCGCCGGCGCTTCCACAGGACCCACCGGACCGGCCTGATTGAACTCATGGTGAATACGCGTCGTGCCTCGCCAGAGCGCTCTCCTGCGAACAACAGTTCGCCCGTCGAAGCGTCGCCTCACTCGGCCCAGCAGCCGGTTCATGAAGGCGTTCAACGTCGGAATGCCCGGCTCCTTGCTGTCCGGCCCCGAGTCGACATAGATGAAAGTGACGCGCGCGCGAAATCCGGGCCGCCGAGGGCATCCCTACGATTGACGCGTGACCCGGCTCCACACGGCCCTTTGTGACCTGCTTCGCATCGACGTCCCCATCCTGCAGGCCGGCATGGCGGGGTCCACCACTCCCGAGCTGGTCGCGGCGGTCAGCAATGCGGGCGGCCTCGGGATCATCGCCGCTCGTGGCCAGACGGCCGACCAGCTGCGCAACGACATCCGTCGCGTGCGCGAGCTCACCTCTCGCCCGTTCGGAGTGAACCACGTCGTCTGCCTGCTGGACGACGCCGCCTTCGAGGTGACACTCGCGCAGCGCGTCTCCGTGCTTTCGCTTGCATGTGGCCAGTCAGGCGACCTCACTTACCGGGCACACGAGTCCGGCGTCAAGGTCGTGCACATGGTCACCAGCCCCGAGGAGGCCGGCCAGGTCGCGTCGGATGGCGCGGACGTCGTGGTGGCGCAGGGCAACGAAGGCGGGGGCCACGTCGGGCAGATGGCCACCCTGCCGCTGGTGCCGCAGGTGGTCGACGCCGTGGGCGGGGTCCCGGTGGTGGCGGCGGGAGGGATCGCGGACGGCCGCGGCCTAGCGGCCGCGCTGATGCTCGGGGCGCAGGGTGCGCTGCTCGGCACGCGCTTCCTGGCCACTCATGAGGCGCGGGCTCGCGGCCGCTCGAAAGACGTGATCCTCAACGCCCTCGGCAGCCAGACCGTGGCGAGCAAGTTCTACGACGACGTCATGAACATCGTGTGGCCGGGCTCGGTGGTCCGCTCGATCACCCACCCCCTGCTCGATCAATGGGCGGACCGTCCGGAGGAATGGAGCCAGGCGGCCGACGAGCTGCGGCCGGCGCTCCAGGCCGCGATCGCCTCAGGAGACTTCGTGATGGCCGGCCAGTCGAGCGGGCTCATCCACGACATCGTGCCGGCGGGCGAGCTGGTCCAGCGGATCGCCCGGCAGGCGGACGCGGTCCTGGAGGCGTCTTACGGGCCCCCGCGAACGTAGATCGTCTGGCCTGAGACGAAGCTCGACTCTTCGCTGCAGAGAAAAGCGATCACTGCCGCGATGTCCTCGGGCCGACCGACCCGGCGAAGTGGAATCTGCGACGCGGCTCCCAGCTTGAAAGCCTCGTAGTCGACCCCGACCCGCTCCGCGGTTGCACGCGTCATGCGCGTGTCGACGAAACCGGGCGCGACGGCGTTGACGTTGATGTTGAACGGCCCCAGCTCGATGGCCAGGGTGCGCGCCATGCCCTGCAGTCCGGACTTGGCCGTCGAGTAGTTGGTCTGGCCGCGGTTGCCCAGTGCCGAGGTCGAGGAGAGGAAGACCATCTTCCCGCTCTTTTGCTCGACCATGTGCTTCTGCGCCGCCCGCGCACAGAAGAAGGTGCCCTTGAGATGCGTGTCGATGACGGCGTCCCAGTCGTCGTCCGTCATCTTGAAGAGCAGGTTGTCACGGGTGATGCCGGCACAGGCGACTAGGATGTCCAGCCGGCCGAGCTCATTTACCGTCCGGGCGACCATCGCCTCCACCTGCTCGCGGTCGGTGACGTCGCAGGCAATTGCCAGCCCCTTCAACGGGCGGGCCACCTCCTCGGCCGGCGCCACGTCCATGTCGGAAACCGCGACCTTGGCGCCCTCCGCGGCAAACAGCTGGGCTGTCGCCGCGCCGATACCCCGTCCCCCGCCGGTGATCAGAGCGATGCGGTCTTTGAACCTCACAGCGTCTCCGTGTCGAAGGCCGCGCCTCCGTCCTTTCTCGGGTCCGAAGCGCCGTGGATGAAGCCATCCTTCTCGACCACGATGACCTGCGGGCGGGCGAAGTAGGAGTCGTAGCTGAGAGTGCGCCGGTTGACCTTGTAGCCCAGCCTCTCCAGGCCTTCAGACACGACGCGCGGCACCCGCGCCTCGACCTGGACGATATCGCCCTGGAAGTCGACGCGCGGTGCGCTCACGGCCTCGACCGGCGACATCTCGTGGTCGATGACGTCGATCAGCACCTGGAGGACCGCCGAGACGATCTTGGTCCCGCCGGGCGCCCCGGCGCAGATGCGGAGCTTCCCGTGGTCGAACACCATGGTCGGGGTCATCATCGTCACCCGCGTCTTTCCGGGCCGGATCGAGTTGGGCGTCCCCGGCCGCGGATCGAAGCAGTTCATGTAGTCGTTGTAGCCGAATCCAAGGCCGGGCGTAACCACCCCGCTGGACGAACCGAGCGTGTGGGTCAGCGAAACAGCGTTGCCGGCGTCGTCGACCACGCAGACCTGCGTCGTCTCCGGCCGATCGTGCCCCCGTGTGCCCGCGGCGACCACCTCTCGAGCCTTGGCGGCGTACTGCTTGTCGGCGAGCGCGCCGCTCGGGATGTCCACGAATCGAGGATCGGCGATGTGCAGCTCGCGATCGGCCACGGCCCATGCCATCGCCTCGACCAGCAGCCGCGCCGCCTCGGTGCTCGGCCATCCGTGTGATGCCAGGTCATAGCCTTCCAGGAAGTTCAACATCTGGAGCAGCGTCAGACCGCCCGCCGGGGGGCCGGCCGCAACGATCTGCTGCCCCCGGTAGGTGCCGCGAATCGGCTCGGTCACGTTGACCGTGTAGGCGGCGAGGTCCTCCTTGGTGATGAAGCCGCCGTGAACGATGAAGTCGGCCGCGATCTCTTCGGCGATCTCTCCCTTGTAGAACACGTCCGGGCCCTCGGCGGCCAGCCGCTCGAGAGTGCGCGCGTAGTCGGCCTGCACCATCCGCTCGCCGATGGCATACAGCTGGCCGTCGTGCGTGTAGATCGCTTTGGCGGCGGGCGTGGCCTGGATGCGCTGGCTGTTGGGGACGACGTCAGGGCCGTAATCGGTCGTCCAGTAGCCGTGCATGAAGCCGCTCACCGGAAAGCCGTCGCGCGCGATCGGGATGGCCGGGGCGATCGCCTGGTCCCATGAGATGGTGCCGAAACGGGTCAGCGCCTCGTGGAGTCCGGCGACCGTTCCGGGCACGCCAACCGACTGATAGCCGACGTCGTTGACCCAGCCCTCGAGCACATAGCCATACCGGTCGGCCGCTTCGCGGATGAAGATTCCCTCCCACTGGTCTTCGCGCGCCCTCGAGCCGGCTGTGGCGTAGAACTCGATTACCGCGTCACCGGCCTTGGGGCTGTGCACGACCATCACGCCGCATCCGCCGATGCCGCACATCTGGGGATCGATCACGCCCTGCACGAATGCGCAGGTCACCGCCGCGTCAATTGCGTTACCGCCCCCGCGCATGACCTCGAGGCCGATTTCGGCGGCCATGGGTTGAGGGCAGACGATGATGGCCACGCGGCTAAGTTAGATCAACTCGGGTGGTGATGCTCGTGAACGTGATCCTGGTGGGCGCCGGCGTGTCCACCCGGCTGGGCCATCGCACGGAGCATCTGGGGACCCCCGGTGACGACAAACCGCCAGAACATCACGGCGATGAGCGCGATGAACGCAAGGTTGAGGAACGTCGTGTAGTTCCAGCTCGGGACAGCCTGCAGCGCCGAGACGTGGAAATGGCGCGGCGTCAGCCCGAGGAGGTTGAAGGCGACGCCGATCACGAATCCAGCGAGCGCCATCGACACGTATGAGATCGCGAGCAGGTAAAGGCTCATGCGACCGCCGTAGTACTTCCGGTAGATGTTGATGATCGGCAGGATGATGAGGTCCGCGAAGATTAAGCTCGCGACGCCGCCGAAGCTGATTCCGCCATTCCACAGCACGGCGGCCAGCGGCACGTTGCCCACCGAGCAGACGAAGCTGATCATCGAAAGCACCGGGCCGACCAGGGGACCCCAAAACATGTTGACGGTCTGGTTATCGGTGAAGAAGAACACATGCCAGAAGCTCGCCGGCACCCAGGCCGCGAGCGCCCCCGCGATCAAAAGGCCCAACCCCAGGTCGACATAGATGCTGTAGGCGTCCATGAAGAAGTAGTGACTGATGGCAGTGAACGCCTCGGGGCTGAACAGGCGGCGCCAGAGCGGTCCCCCGGTCACCGCCATGTCCATCTCCCCGTGACCCTCCATCGTCGAAGCGACGATGCCTTTTTTCGCTTGCTCCTGCGCCCCGGCGACCATGCGGTCGCGAAGCGTGAGCTTGAACAGAACCCACAGGATTGCGGCCATCAGCAGCCCGCCGGCGAACTCAGCGCCCACAAACTGCCAGCCGAGCAGCACGAGAATGACCAGGCCCAGCTCGAAGACGAGGTTGGTCGAAGCGAACTCGAAGATGATGGCGTTGATGAACGAGGCGCCCTTGCGGAACAGGGTGCGCGCGAGCGCCACCGCCGCGTATGAGCAGCTCGAGCTGGCCGCGCCAAACACGCACGCGTAGAAGAAGCCTCGCGCGTCAGGGCGGCCGAGCACGCGCGCCACAGCCTGCTTCGAAACGAGGGCCTGGACGATCGCCGACAGCACGAAGCCGAGCGCCAGAGGCCAGAGCACTTCCCAGAACATGTCGAAGGCGGCTGAGAGGGCCGATCCCAGCGCCTGCGCGACTGTCAACACTTTCTTAATCCCGTTATGAGTGGCGAGTTAAGACTGTCGAGCACTGGCAAGAGCCCCCTCCGGACCTCGTTTTACCAGCCAAGTGGAACACAGGTCCGCGCCCAAACGGAGGCAATCGGGCCGCTCGAGAATGAGCGGCCAATCGCTGGTCGAAGCAGCGATCTCACTTCCGGTCGTCCTGCTGCTGGCGCTCGGAGTCACCGACATCGGACGGTCCTTCTACTACCGCGAGTCCGTGACCAATTCAGTGCGCCAGGCACTTCGGATGGCGGTGTCGTCGTATCAGCAGAGCACCGCGGACACGGTGTGTGCCGGTACCGGCGGCGGGCCGACCGCCGTGACAATCGTCTCCTCGATCCCAGCGGCCGGCGGCGCGATCGCCACGATCGCCAACCAGGCTGCGCTTGAAAGTTCGAGTGACGGTACTCCGGCGGGCTCCGTGCTCGCCGGCGCAACCATCAGCGTCACCTTCCACTGCCTGAACAGCGCCGGGATCACCAACGCAACCGCCAGCGGGACGGGCCCGACCAGCCCAGGCTCGGACTCGGTCACTGCGACCATCACCAGGCGGATGTCGGTGATCACGCCCCTCCTGTGGCCGGTCACCGGCACGTCCTTCCCAATCACCGTGACCTCGTCGCAGCGGGTTGAATACTGATGGGCATCGCCGTTCGCGCCCGAGGTCCGCGCAGCCGCGGCCAGGCTTTGGTCGAGTTCGCCCTGGTCTTTCCTTTCCTGTTCTTTCTCCTCGCATTGAGCATCGACCTGTTCAGGGTCGACTGGGCGACCTCGACGGTCGCGGAGGCGGCTCGGCAAGGAGCGCGCCAGGCAGTGGCCAACGAAGACCCTAACGACAATGCGTTCGGCACCACGTCCGGAGCCTGCTCAGGCACCACGCAGACGCCATCGGCCAACGGCAGCGGCTGCCTCAAGACGATTCGCATATATCAAACGGTCACCTCAGTGCTCGGCGGATTCGGGCGCGGAGCGGCGCTTTACGAGCTGTCGCCGGCCAGCTGCCCCAGCCCCGCGGTCGGGTCCGTGTCGGTGTGCATCTATCCCGGCGAGCAGGGCGCCGCCGGCATCTACCCGGGCTGCGCCGCAGCCCGCGGGTCGCTCGCACGCGATCCCCTTCCCGGCGACCTCGGCTCACGGGCGGCCGAGTACGCAAGCCCCCAGTACAAAGGCTGCTTCGAGATCGTCGTGACCGTCATCTACCGATACGACACCCTCGTGCCCTTCCTCGGCGGGGCGGCGCCGAACTTCCTTCGCATTGCGTCGAGCACGACGATGCTCGCGGAGTACTGAAATTGATGACACGCGACAAATCTCGCAAGCAGAGTGGACAGGCGATCCTGATCGCCGGGGCGATGATCGTCGCGCTGACGATCCTCGGCACGCTGGTGTTCGACGCCGGCCTTGGCATGACCGACCGGCGCAACCTGCAGGCCTACGCGGATGCCTCTGCGCTGGCCGGGTCGCGATCCTACGGACCCGGTGGCAACCAAGCGCACTGGATTGCGATGCAGTACCTCGGATCGTCGCTGGGCTTTTCCCTCCCCGCCGGGTCATGCTCTGGACCGGCCGGCTGCCCAGCCGGCACCTACACGATCGCCGGTTACACCATCACTCTTATCGACTCCTGGCGCGTCAACGGGATCCTCAACTCTCCAAGCGTGCTCGATGTCGTGATCTCGCATGCCCAGCCAAGCATCTTCGCGCGAATGATCGGGTTCAACACGGTGACGATCGTGGCCTCTGCCCGCGCGACCGTGCCCGGGCCGCAGTTCAACGGCGCCGCCTATGCCGTGGCGGCGATCAGCGGCGACGCGATGATCAACGGCGGTGGCGCCGCGTTCCAGACCGTGACCGGGCCGGTATACGCGTACGGCTCGTTCGGCGCCAACAACGGCCCGCATTCGACCGGCGTGCCCTCGGTCCAGACCAACTACGACGGCACCGCTTGCAGCGGGGACCCGACCAACCGCGTGGACAACGGCGGCGGATCCAACGGCCTCAACTTCCACACCACTGACGGCAACCCGATCCCTGACGGCACCAACATCCCGCCGCCCACGAACTACGACAATGCATCACCGCAGCCGCCTGCGGGGGCGCCCACCTTCGTTGCCGCGGCGGCGGCCAAGGACGGGAGCGGCAACTGGATGCCCGGGATCTACAACGGTTTCGCCCCCAGCGGCGGCACGATGAACGGCGGCGTGTACAAGATCGTCAACGCGTCAAGCCTCGCCCTCGGCAGCATCACGAACACGATCCACACGACTTCGGGCACGTCCGACCCCGGAGGCGCGGTGGCCATCGTCCTGGACGCCTCCGACACCGGCGGGCTGGACCTGAGCCAGGCTGTGCTCAACGGCCTCGACGACCTGAACCCGCCTCCGCCCGCTTACACCGGGCAGCGCGACCCGATGGGCACCCACAACTTTGTGATCTGGGGTGGCAACGGCGTCAACGGATACACCGCCGGAATCACCCTCGGACCGCACGTCGGCACCGACATGAGCGGGATCATCTACCTGCCTGAGAGCCCGTACGTCAGTGACGGCAACTCGAGCCCTCAGTTCGCCGGCTCCCTCGTCGTCTCGAGCATGACCGTGCATGGTGGCGGCAACGGTGCCCAGGTGTTCCACTGGGTGTGCGGCCTCAACGCCGTCGCCGGCCAGCCATACCAGGGCGGCCTGGTCCGCTAGACACGCTAGACCGCGGGCTGTTCAGCCGGGCAGCTCGATCGTGAACGTGCTCCCGGCGCCTGGTTCGGTGCTGACACGAATCGTCCCGCCGTGGCGCTCGACCACGCGCCGCGCGATGGCAAGTCCGAGGCCACTGCCCGAGTCGCTGCGCTGGAACCTCTCAAACAGCTTGGGCAAACGTTCCTCGTCGATTCCAGGTCCCCTGTCGATCACGGCGATCTCGGGTCCGGACTGGCCCCGGTCGACCCGCAGCGTCACGGCGGTGCCGCGCGGGCTGAACCTCACGGCGTTGTCGACCAGGTTGGCCACCGCCTCGCGCAGGAGGTCCTTGTCCACGTTGACCCGGACGGGCGCGCCGACCTCGGCGACGAGACCGACGCCCGACGTGCCGGCCTGCGCCGCGTAAGCGCGCACGACGTCGGCCGTGAGCTCGGCGAGGTCGACCAGCTCTCGACGGAGCGGGATGTCTTCGTCGGCGTGGGCCAGCGCGCGGAGGCGGCCGAGCATCCTCTTCATCCGCTCGGCTTCGGCGACGCTGTCGGCGACGGCATCACCCGTCACGCCACCACGACTGCTGCGCCGAAGGATCGAGAGGTTCGTCATGATCGTCGCCAGCGGAGTGGCGACCTGGTGCGACACATCGGTGAGGAACCGGCGCTGCGCGGCCAGCACCGCAGCCAGCTGCGCATTCGCATCTGCCTGGGCTTTGATCGCAAGGTTCATCCGGTAGATCAGCGGCAGCACGATCAGCGGCAGAGGTGCCGCCAGAGGCGCCTCGACCGACAGCACGGCGATCGTTACAGCGCAGGCGGCCAGAGTGAGGGATGCGGGCCAGGTGGTCGCGGACGCCTTGACCAGCGACCCCAGGTAAGGCTCGCGGCCGCCCAGCGCCGCGGGGAGGACCGCGAGCATCAGGTTGACCACCACGTAAACCAGGCCCGCAGCGATGGCGCGCAGGTCTTCAGTGACGTCCACGTCCCGGCCGACGTTTCCGATCATCGCCGCCAGTGACGCCGAGACGAGGACCGTGCCGGCGTTGACCATGCCTTCGAACCACGTGCGCCCTAGCAGCCGGTTGGCCAGCAGGACGCTGAGGGCGGCGATCCCCGGACCGACCCCCGACGGCAGGAGCAGCGCCGCCACCAGGCAGGGCAGCGCCGCCAGATTGATCTTCTGCTGCGGGCCGATCTTGACCGGGTACTTCTCCGCGACCAGGATGCCGGCCACGCAAAGCGGAGCCAGCGCCCAGCGCCATGGCTGCATCGTTTCGAATCCGCCGTGGACGGCCGCGGCGAGGGCCAGCAGCACCCCGCCGGCGGGGATGCCGATGACCGCTGCCTTCAACCGGACCGGCAGGCCACCGAAAAATGGCCCCACGTCAGTTTTCAGCTGGTTGGCACGTCGAGGAGCAGGGTGACGATCATGCCTCCGGCGCCGTCGCCCGACGAGGTGACCTGATAGCGCATGTCAGACGAGACCACGTGGGCGTGCTCGACGCCCGACGGCACATGAACGTGAACGGTGATGAAGCTGCCGCCCCGGCCGTCAGGGTACGCGACCGCGTCGTCCGCCAATTTGAGCTTGAGGTGCCGGGCCGCTGGCGGAAGGTAAACCATGTTGTTGACCGTGAGGTTGTGGCCGCCGGGCGTCTCAACCTGAATGGGCGGGTCGGACATGCACCAAACGACGTTCGCCGACGCGCTCGCCTGCGCGGCGATGAGCATCAGGCCCGATAACACTGTTCCCAGCACCACAATCCTCGTCTTCATGTCTCCACTCCCTACCGTTCGCTGAACCTGTAACCGATGCCGCGCACTGTCTGGATCAAGCGGGACCCGCCGTTGGCCTCCAGCTTTTGGCGGATCCTCGAGATGTGGACCTCGAGCGAATTCGACTCGGGGCCGGTCGTGATCGCCCAGACCGCCTCGGCAAGCTGCTCGTAGGTGACGAGCTGGCCGTGGCTGCGCATCAAGGCGGCCAGGATGCGGAACTCGATTCCGGTCAACGCCAGCTGCCGACCGCCGCGTGAGGCCAGACCCTCGCTGAGGTCGACGATCACATCACCGGCGACCAGGCGAGCCCCGCCTTTGCCACGATGGCGCCGGATCACGGCCTCGACGCGCGCCATCAGCTCCTCGAGCGCGAACGGCTTGGCCACGTAATCGTCCGCGCCCGACTTCAGCCCGGCGATGCGGTCGCTGACCGATGACCGCGCGCTGATGCCGACCAGCGCCGCGTCGGTCTCGGCCCGGAAGCTCTCGAACAGCTCTGGGCCGTCGTTGTCCGGCAGCATGAGGTCCAGCAGCACGACGTCAGGGTTCCATTGCCGGACAAGCTCCAGCCCGCGGCTCGCAGAGTCGACCGCCCGGACCGTATAGCCCTCCTCGCCCAGCCCGGTGGCGACAGCCCGCGCCAGTCGCCGATCATCCTCAACCAGCGCGATCTTCCACTTGATCGTCATGCCGGTCGGAATTCTCCCACGGAACCGGCGAGCTTCAGCGCGGGTATCCGTAACTCGCCCGGCAGCCGGCGCGTTGCTACGCAGAGTGGGCGGGATGAAGTGAGCCGGGCTCCGGCGGCGCCTTTGCGCCGGCTGGCGCTGGCGGCCGCCGTGATCGCGGCCGTGATCGGTCCCAGCGCGGTCACCCTGTGGGTCTCCACCCCCTCGACGGCAGACATACAGCAGCGGGTCAAAGAGGCCGCAGCGGTCCACGGCGCACCCGCGCTGGGCGAGGACAAGGTGCCGAGCCTGCTGGCCGATGCCGTCGTCGCCACGGAAGATGAACGCTTCTACTCCCACCACGGGGTCGATTCCATCGGCCTGGGCCGGGCGCTGCTGTACGACGCGGCCAACTTCTGCTTGTGCCAGGGGGGCTCGACTATCACCGAGCAGCTCGTCAAGGACATATATCTGGGCGGCTCGGACCGAGGCTTCAACAAACTCGGCGACATGGTCATGGCCCTCAAGGTGGAGCGTGAGATCAGCAAGCGGCAGATCATGGCCGACTACCTGAGCGAGATCACCACGGGGTTTGGGCGGTTTGGGGTCGTCCAGGCCGCCTGCGCCTACTTCGAGGCGCCGCTGGGCGATCTGACCCTGGGCCAGTACGCTCTTCTCGCGGGCGTCACCCAGGCGCCATCGATGTATGACCCCACGATCAACCCGCAGGCCGCCGGGGTACGGCGCGGCCAGGTCCTGGCGGCGATGGTCTCAGACCACTACGTGACCGCCGCGCAAGCCGCCGCGGCGGGGCTGGAGCCGGTCCTCGCGTGGGGACCCGGGCGCCCCGGCTGTTCGTGATCTCGGCTTAGTTCAGCCAGGCGAGCGGGGAGGTGGCGTCGAACCCGTCGTTGGTGGTCACCTGGATCGGCCTGATCACCGGCGCGGGCGGCGCCACGGTCGGAGATGGCGTCGGCAGCAGGCCATTGTGGGGGCCGCCGGGGGTCGGCGTCGGGACCGGCACCGGGCTCGGGGCGGGTGGGGCGTAGGCGTCTTTGGGCAGGAACCACAGCTGGAACGGCCCGTCGGCCACCGCCGGCGCCAGGTAGGCGATCCCCGACCCGTCAGGCGCCCATGTCGGCTGGGCCACCATCTGGTTGGTGACGACGTTCACGCGAGGACCGAGGCTCGATCCGTTCCACGACGCGATCGTCAGGAACGAGACCTGCTGGACGTAGGTGCAGATCATCGCGATCTCGGTACCGGAAGGAGACAGGGCCGGGTTGCGGCAGTCCTCCGATTGATCGGTCAGCGCCCTGCCCACCGAATTGGCCCTGTTCGTGTACCAGAGCTGGCCGGTCGGCCGGCCCTGGGCGTCGTAGTTGTACTGGGTGTAGATGATCCCACCCTGGGGCACCGGGATGGGCTGCACGTCCCCGCCCGGGACCAGGCCGGTGTTGGTCCACGCACGACCCTGGCGGATCGTGCCGCCGACCGGCATCGCCCAAATGTCGAAGGTGATCAGCAGGCAGCCCGAGCACTTGCCGCCGTCGTAGGTCATCCACAACGTGCTGCCGTCAAGGCTCAGCCTGGGGTAGAAGGACCAGTGGTTGGAGCTGGGGTCGCGCATCCCCAGCCGGCCGGCGTTGGCGGTCAGCTGCCGCGTGGCCGTGCCGAACCGGTTGAGCTCGTAAACGTCCGTGTAATAACCGAAGTTCCTGACCGCGAGCAGGTTGTCGCCGTTGGGAGTGGCCGCCGGCTGGCTCCATCCGGCCTCCGGAGTGAGCTGGTGGAACCTTCCCGAGCTGAGGCTGTACAGGGCGCCGGATTGCGCCAGGTAAAGGGTGCCGGGAAGCGTGAATGCCTGAGGAGGCGGCGTGGCGGCCGTCGGCTTGGCCGGCGGCACCGCGACCTTGGACTGGCGGCCTTCGAGCGCCATGTAGCTCGATACGGCGGTGACCACCATCAAGACCGCCAGCCCGGCCGCGAGCAGGAACCTTGAGATCACGGGAAGTACTGGTGCACCAGAGGCAGGATCAGGCCCCAGTTGGCCAGAATGCTGCCTCCCGGCCCGTTGCCGTGCGTGTACGGGGGTAAGAGCACGATCTGCTTGATGGCGCTCGGGTCGTCGAGGCTGGCGGCCAGGGGCACCATTTGTGCCACCGTGCCGAGGCTGAAGCTCGTCTTCAGCTCTCCGCCGATCGCGCTGGCGAGTGCGGGTATGTCTTCCGGCGCCAGCTGCTTGGCTTTCTGACGGATCGCGAGCAGCACCTGCTGCTGCCTCTGTGAGCGGCCGAAGTCGCTCTCGAGGTCGCCATGCCTGGACCGTACGTACTGCATCGCGTGAACGCCGTCGAGGTGTTGCGGTCCGGGCAGCACGGCGATCCGCTGGTAGTCGTACGGGTAGCTGTTGAAAACGTCCTGGGGGTAAAAGTCATCGATCACCGGGTTGCTCGTGACGACGTCTATGCCGCCGATGGCGTCGATCACCTTGATCAGGCCCAGCAGGCCGACCCAGATGTACTGGTCGACATGGACTCCAAAGTCCTGCTCGACAGTGGCGATCGCTGCGCCCGCTCCGCCGTAGGAGTACGCCCCGTCGATCTTGCCCTGGCCCCCGGTGGACAGCGGCACGTACAGGTCGCGGGGGATCGAAAGCATCGTCACCTTCTTCGCCGACGGCACCACCCGGATCAGGATCATCGACTGGGTCAGAACGTGATCGCTGCTGAACTTCGAGTCGTCGTCAGATCCGAGGAGCAGGACCGTGAAAGCGCCCGTCACCGCGGGGACGGACGAAGGAGTGGGCGACGTGAGGAGAAGAGTGGGTGATGGCGAGGCGATCTGCACCACCTTTCCCGTCGACTCGAAGGCCGTGGTCGCGGCGGGCAGAAAGTAGGCGAATCCCCCCGCCGCCGCCGAGAGGGCGATCGCGAGCACGGCTAGAAAGATGCTGCGTAAAGGGCTTAACCGCCGGCGTGATGCTCTGGCGCGGTGCCCCGGTCTAAAGCCGAGTGGCACGGGCGTGCATTGTACCGTGCGGTCCGGTGAG